>CANQGC010000034.1 GCA_947600345.1 uncultured Clostridia bacterium | reverse complement strand
GGGATTATTCGAAGATGCCGCTCAACATCGGCGGCTACGTCTGCCTGCTGTTCTCCTTCATCTGGGGCGCGGCCTGCGTGGTGATCCTCAAGTGGATTCACGCGCCGCTGTTCGCGCTGGTGCGGAGGCTGCCGGAGGTCGTGGCCTACATACTCTGCGCGCTGTTTGGCGTGGCGTTCCTCGTCGACCTGGCGGCTACGCTGGTGGCGATCCGCAAGCTGAGCGACCGGCTGACGAAGCTGACCGAGCTCGCGAAGGACATGCGCGCCATCTCCGACGAGATGGGCGAGAACATCGCCGAGCGCACGCTCTCCGCCAAGGAGAAGTACGAGGCCGAGAAGGAGCGCTACGAGGCGGAGAAGGAGCGCGTCGAAGCGCGCTACGAGGCCGCGAAGGAGCGCGTGGAGGAGCGCAGGGCCGGGCTCGAGGCCCGCAAGGCCGAACTGGAGCGGCGACTCGCCGAGCTGCGGGCGAAGAGTGAGGCGCTGCTGCAGGAGTCCCACTTCGGCCACCGCCGCCTGCTGGAGGCCTTCCCGAACATGAAGAGCGCCCGGCACGCCGAGGCGATGCAGCGCCTGCGCGAGGCCATTCGCGCCAGAAGGAAGGGGTAGGATCGCTTGGCGAGATCGGATTGGAGAACGGACGCCCCGCGCTGCGTGGAGGTTCGCGGCGCGCGGGTGCACAACTTAAAGAGCGTCGACGTCGACGTGCCGCTCAACCGCGTGGTGGGCGTCGCGGGCGTGTCCGGGTCAGGGAAGTCTTCCCTGGCCCTCGGCGTGCTCTACGCGGAGGGCTCGAGGCGCTACCTCGAAGCCCTCTCCACATACACCCGCCGCAGGATGACCCAGGCCGCCAGCGCCCAGGTGGACGAGGTGCGCTACGTGCCCGCCGCGCTGGCGCTGCACCAGCGGCCCGGCGTGCCGGGCATGCGCAGCACCTTCGGAACCTCCACCGAGCTGCTCAACAGCCTGCGACTGATGTTCTCGCGCCTGGCCAGCCACCGCTGCCCGAACGGCCACTACCAGGAGCCCACGCTGGACGTCGCCGCTGAGCGGGAGATTCGCTGCCCGGTCTGCGGCGAAGTCGTGCGCGCGCCCGCCGCCGAGGAGCTGGCGTTCAACAGCGCCGGAGCCTGCCCGGAGTGCGCGGGCACCGGCGTGGTGCGCACCGTGGACGAGGACAGCCTGGTGCTCGACGATTCGCTGACCATCGACCAGGGCGCGGTGCTGCCCTGGCAGCAGCTGATGTGGTCGCTGATGAAGGACATCGCCCGGGACCACCTGGGCGTGCGCACCGACGTGCCCTTTCGCGACCTGACCGAGCGGGAGAAGGAGGCCGTGTTCCACGGCCCGGCGAAGAAGTACCACCTGCTCTACCACAACGAGAAGACCAACACCGCCGGTGAGATGGACTTCACGTACTACAACGCGGTCTACACCGTCGAGAACGCGCTCAGCAAGGTCAAGGACGAAAAGGGCATGAAGCGCGTGGAGAAGTTCCTGCGCCAGGGCCCCTGCCCGGCGTGCAAGGGCACGCGCCTGAGCGAAGCGGCCAGAGCGCCGAGGCTGCGGGGCATCTCGCTGGATCAAGCCTGTGAGATGACGCTGGATCAGCTGATCGGCTGGGTGGACGGCGTGCCGGGCTCCCTTCCGGAGCCCATGCGCCCGATGGCGCAGAGCATCTGCGACGCCTTCCAGCACACGGCGAAGCGGCTGGTCGATCTCGGACTCTCGTACCTGACCCTCGACCGCGCCGCCTCCACGCTCTCCACCGGCGAGCGCCAGCGGATGCAGCTGGCCCGGGCCGTGCGCAACCGCACCACCGGCGTGCTCTACGTGCTGGACGAGCCCTCCATCGGCCTGCACCCCTGCAACATCGAGGGCCTGGCCGGCGTGATGGACGACCTGGTGGCCGACGGCAACTCCATCGTGCTGGTGGACCACGACACCCACGTGCTCTCCCGGGCGGACTGGATCATCGAGCTCGGCCCCGGCGCGGGCGCGGACGGCGGGCGCGTCATCGCCCAGGGGAAGGTGGAGGAGCTGGAGCGAAATCCCGCCTCCCGCATCGGCCCCTTCCTGGCGGACGCGGATCGAACGCCGCTGCGGCCCGTGACGCCCCCGGAGCGGCTGTTCGAGCTGGGGGAGGTCTCCATGTCCACCGGCCCGATCCACACGGTGCAGCCATTGAAGGTGCGCTTTCCGAAGGGGCGGCTGTCGGTCGTCACCGGCGTGTCTGGCTCCGGCAAGACCACGATGGTGCTGGAGAGCCTGATTCCCGCGCTGGAGGCGAGCATCTCCGGCGGCAGGCTGCCGGGGCACGTGCGCGCGGTCTCGGCGGAGGGCATCCGCCAGGTGAAGCTGATCGACGCCACGCCCATCGGCATCAACGTGCGCTCCACGGTCGCCACCTACGCCAACGTCCACGACGAGCTGCGCAAGGTCTACGCCCGCACGCCCGGCGCGAAGGCCGGCGGCTGGAAGGCGGGCGACTTCTCCTACAACACGGGCCGCCTGCGCTGTCCCACCTGCGACGGCACTGGCTCCATCAGCCTGGACGTGCAGTTCCTGCCCGACGTGAACATCCCCTGCCCGGACTGCAACGGTTCCCGCTACGCGCCGGATGCGTTCTCCATCAAGCGGATGCGCAAGAACGGCGAGGCGCGCTCGCTGCCCGAGCTGATGGCGATGAGCGTGGACGAGGCGCTGCCCCAGTGCGCGGATCTGAAGCTGGTGCACTCCCGGCTCTCGACGCTTCGGGACGTGGGCCTGGGCTACCTCACGCTCGGCGAGGAGACGCCCAGCCTGTCCGGCGGTGAGGCCCAGCGGCTCAAGCTGGCCAGCGAGATGGGGAGAGGGCAGTCGGATTCGCTCTTCGTGTTCGACGAGCCGACCATCGGCCTGCACCCGCTGGACGTGCGCACGCTGCTTACTGTCTTCCAGACGCTGATCGACAACGGCGCGACGGTGATCGTCATCGAGCACGATCTGGACGTGATCCGCAGCGCCGACTACGTGGTCGACCTGGGCCCCGGCGGCGGAGAGCAGGGCGGCAGGATCGTCGCCACCGGCACGCCGGAGCAAATCCGGCGAAGCCCCACGAGCGTCACCGGCAGGTACCTCTGAACGATCTTCGGCGCGAAGCGACGGTTCGCTCGTTTGAGGCGCGCTAAAGAGCAAGGAGACGATGGGGCACCGACGCAAAGCTCCCGGCCCCATGAATCCATGGGCCGGGAGCTTGTGCATCCTTTGGCATCGCCTTCGAACCGAAGGGGGATCATTCCAGCGTTTCCACCGGGAAGCTGAAGTAGGTGTCGGGGTAGGGCTCATCCGCCAGCGTGAAGTGCCACCACTCGGTGCTGAGGGGCTTGAAGCCGTGGGCCTGCATGGCGTCGCTGAGCAGCTGCCGGTTGGCGATCTGCTCCTGCGTCAGGCCCTCCGTGGCGTCGGGGTGGGAGATCTCGCCGAAGAAGTCGAAGGTTCCGCCCATGTCCACGAGGTCTCCGCTGGCCATGTCGAAGAGCGTGAGGTCCACCGTGGAGCCGCGGCTGTGGCCGGACTTCTCGGCGATGTAGCCCTTGTCGAACAGGGTCGCCTTGTCCTCGTCGGGATAGAAGTACGGCTTCATCTCCGTATCGTCCAGATCCTCCGCCCAGCGCACGAAGTGGTCCACGGCGGTCTGGGGGCGGTACGCGTCGTATATGAGCAGGCGGTAGCCCTGGGCCTCGACGTCGTCGCTGACCGCTTTCAGGGCCTCTGCGGTCTCCTTCGTCACCAGCGCCACGGGCTCCAGGTAGCCGTCGATTCGCTCGCCCACGAAGTTGTAGGTGGAGTAGTAGCGGATCTCCAGTATGGCGTCCGGCACCGCGAGCGCGAGCTCCACGAAGCCGGAGGAATCCTGCTCCGGCGCGACGGCCTCCGCGCGGCAGGAGAAGGACAGGCAGAGCGCCAGCGCGGTGAGGATCAGCGCGGCGCGGCGGGATATGGATCTCTTCATGGTGTGGTTCCCCCAATCTGTAGCTTGCGTTGCGCCCGCGTCCCGGGAAAGCGGGGCGAAGAGAAGGGCTGCGGGGCTTCCTCCGAGGCCCCGGTCCGGGGCATCCGATTCCATTATAACACATCGCCGCCCGGGAGTCCACCGGGGGAAACCGGCCCATTCATCTTTTCAGGAAGTAAAACCGGCTATTCGCGCAATGTGAATTGACAATGCGCGCCGCATCATGGAGAATGAGGATGTATAGATAGCGGACGCTCGGCGGGCAGGCGCGGCATCGCCGCCCCGTCGGTTCGAACGGCTCGCGAAGAAAGGGACATGCTGTCCGGCGAAACCCCACGCAGAGGCGCCATTGGGGACGAGGGAGGAGGAGGAACTTGAAAGTGAATTATGAATTGAACGAAAGGACGCTGAGAGACAAGGACGGAGGCGCTGGCCTCAGCGGGTTCGAGGGATTCAAGATCCTCAATTGCGCGGGCTGCATGGATTGGACGATAGAGTGCGAGCACCGGGAAAGGTTTCGCCAGGAGATCGAGGAGGGCGGCAAGGCAATCAGGTTTTGCCCTTACATACGCCCGATGAGCGGCTGATTCACGCGGGGCGCTGACCTTGGGGCGAAGTTTCACAGGAAGGGGCGTGGTGAAATGGATGAGCGGAACCTGCGCGATGAGGAGCTGGCGGGTGTGACCGGAGGCGTGGGCGAATCCGAGTTTTCTCGAATCGCGGACAGCTATGCCTGGGCGTATGGCTGCGCCAGCTGCCCGTACCGGTATATCTTCAGCAGCCGGGGGATGTGCATGGAGGTGTACAACGAGCTCCTGGCAAATTATTCGATGGAAAAGCCGATCGGCGAGCGGTGCCCCCGCCGAAGGTGAGATGAGGAACGCGGAGGGAGAGCGCGATGGGTCAGAGGCGAGATTGGCGATGCGCGGTGGGCGTGGCGCTGGCGTTGTGCATAGCGGCGGTCATACTGGCCGCGTTCTCCCTGATGAGCCGCGTGGGCAGGGAGGAGCTGTACCTGGCCGACTCGGCGCAGCAGCGCTTCGGCTGGCGCTACGAGCTGCTGGTCGGGGATCGGGTGCAGGCCTACGAGCCGGCCTTCGCGGAGGGCGTGCGCGTCCCGGAGCTGCCCGAGGGGACCCGGGCCGTGCGCATCACCCGCACGCTGGCGGAGGAGATCCCAGACCCCGAGCTGGAGTGGCACTCCTACCAGGACGGCGTGGAGGCGTTCCTGGATGGGGAGCTGCTTCACAGCGACTTCCGCGGGGAGATCGAGCGCGGGGAGGACGGCTTTCTGGCGCTGACGGCGGAGGACTGGGAGAAGCTCCACCGGGAGCAGGGCGACGTGTGGCGGAAGACGCGCATGTCCCTGCCCGCGGACTACCTGGGCCGGGAGCTCAGCGTGGTGACCTACTTTCCGGAGGACTGGGGGATACCGGTGCCGGAGTATCCGTACCTGGGCAACGAAGAGAGCTACATCGCGAACTACATCGTGCCGTCGGTGAAGAACGACGTGACGATGACGGCGTACGCGCTGCTGACGCTGCTGATCGCGGCGATGTACGTGGTGGACATACGCAACGACGGCGCTGACGCGAAGACGCTGCTGCTGAGCCTGTACTTCCTGCTGCTGTTTCTGAGCGCTGCGAACAACTCCTACGCCGGGTACTTCAGCGAGCTGAACGCGCGGATGAACCTGAGCCTGCTGAACGAGCTGTACGTGGCGCCGCTGTACCTGTACGTGGCGCTGCGGCTGAGGAAGCGGCGATGGAGCTACCCGCTGTGCGCGGCGATCGCGGTGTGGGCGCTGTGGACGGGGATCCAGTGGTGCGTGACCATGCGGCGGGAACCGGAGGGGAGTGCGGCGAGCATGGGCCCCTGGGCGCTGGCGGTGTTTCTGGCGGTGGCGGTGGCGGCGTGCGTGGACGGCATCGTCCGGGCGCGGAGCACCCGCCGGAGCAGGAGGCGCCTCGCGGCCTACGGACTGGCGTTCGCCGTCATCATGGTCGTCTATCTGTTCAATCGGTTCCAGGCCTGGGGCGGAGCGGGGAAGTACCTGGTGAACGGCATTTGGAGCTCGCTGAAGGCGGGGAACTTCGGGACGGTGGAGAAACTGGTGACGGACGTGGTTTCCGCGATGGCGGTGATCGTGGTGGCGACGGAGTTTGTGCGGCGCACGCTGCGGACGCGGCAGGAGATGAGCGTGCTGCAGGACCGTGCGGTGCAGACGATGGAGAGCTACCGGCGCTTGCTGACGGTGCAGGACGGCACGAACATGCTGCGGCACGAGATGCGGCACCACATGCTGGCGCTGTCTGGGATGCTCAACGGCGGGGACGTCAGCCGCGCGAAGCGGTACGTGGACGCGGTGGCAGGGGATCTGGACCGCCTGCCGACGGGTCGCTACAGCGGGAACCTGCTGGTGGACGTGATCGCGGGGAGCTATCTGGACCGGGCGTGGACGCAGGGGATCCGGGTGGAGCACCGGCTGAACGTGCCGGAGGAATTGAAGATCGCGGACGAGGACATGAGCGTATTCCTGAGCAACATGCTGCAGAACGCACTGGAGGCGTGCGAGCGGATGGAAGAGGGCGCGGACCGCTACATCCGTCTGGAGATGCGGCTTCGGGGGAGCTTCCTGTTCTTCAAGTGCGCCAACAGCGCGCCGGAGGAATCCGGAGAGCGGCGGGAACGCCCGGGCCACGGCTACGGCCTGGCGGCGATGCGCAGGGTCGCGGAGAAGTACAACAGCACGCTGGTGATCGAGCACGCCAACGGCGAGTTCTCGATCATGAGCGATCTGTGCCTGCGCGAGCGCTGAGGGGACCCTCGGCGCGCCAGGCAATTGAGAGGCAAGCAACGGAAACGGGGGCGGGCGCGCAGGCGCGCGGCACGCCCCGGGATGAAAGAGAGGGACGAATTATGAAGAGGGAGGACGAGAACATGAAGCTTCAGAGATGGATTCACCTGCTCGCGTTGGCGGTCGCGCTGCTGCTGTGCCTGGGCGCGGCGCTGGCGGAGGACGAGGGCGCGGAGGCTGCCTACCGGCGCGGCATGGACGCCTGCGCCGCCGGGGACTACCAGGCGGGCGTCGAGCTGCTGAGCGGCGCGGCGGAGCAGGGAAGCGCGGACGCGCAGCGCGAGTTGGGGCGGCTGTACTTCTCCGGTGCGGGCGTGGAGCGCGATTGCGCGAAGGCGCTGGAGCTGTTCCGCGCGGGCGCGGAGGCGGGCGACGCCGCCTGCCAGGAGGCCATGGGCCGCTTCTGTGAGTACAGCTACGGCGCGGTCGAAATCGACAAGGCGCAGGCGGCAGCCTGGTACGAGAAGGCCGCCGCGCAGGGCAACGCGAGCGCGATGTACCGCCTGGGCAGGCTCTATCAGCGGGGCCAGGGCGTGGAGGCGGACGCAGCCCGAGCCGATGCGCTGTTCGCGCAGACCTGCGAGGCCGCCGAGGCGGACGATGGCCTCTCGGAGGGGAAGCGCGGCTTCCTGCTGGGCTCCCTGTACTTCAACGGCCTGGGCGTGGAGAAGGACGTGCCGCGCGCGGTGGAGCTGCTGACGGCCTCGGCGGAGGCGGGCGACGATGAGGGCCAGTACGCGCTGGGCCTGATCTACGATCAGGGCATAGACGTCGAGCGGGACGACGCCCGCGCCGCGGAGTTTCTGAGCGCCAGCGCGGCGCAGGACAACATGATGGCCCAGCAGGTGCTGGGGGATATGTACTACTACGGCGAGGGCGTGAAGCAGGATTGGAACCGAGCCGTCGAGCTCTTCAGCGAGAGCGCCGCGCAGGGCTGGCCGCTTGCGAAGGTCGACCTGGGCCTGATGTACGTGAACGGCGAGGGCGTGGAGCGGGACGAAGCGCGCGCCTTCGCGCTCTTCCTGGAGGCGGCGGAGCAGGACGAGCCCAGCGCCTGTTCGAACATCGCCTACTGCTACGACGAGGGCATCGGCGTGGAGGCCGATCAGGCGGAGTGCCTGAAGTGGTACGAGCGCGGCGCGGAGCTGGGCGACCCGAACTCGATGAGCAACCTGGGCGTGATCTACATGTTCGGCGAGGGCGTGGAGCGCGACATGGCGAAGGCCTGCGAGCTGTTCCGCAGGAGCGCGGAGCTGGGCGACTCCAACAGCATGGAGGCCATGGGCGAGTTCTGCGAGCGCGGCCTGGGCGTGATGGAGATCGACTATGCCGAGGCGGCAGAGTGGTACGAGCGCGCCGCCGAGCAGGGGGACTACGAGGCGATGTACCGCCTGGGCAGGCTCTGCGTGGACGGCCGCGGCGTGGAGCAGGACGAGGCCCGGGCGAATGAGCTCTTTGCCCAGGCGCGCGAGATCATCGAGGAGGCCGGAGAGGCCGCCAGCGAGAACCAGCTGCGCGTGCTGGGCGAGATGTACCATTTCGGCCTGGGCGTGGAGCGGGACAACGCGCGGGCGGCGGAGCTCTTCAAGGCCGCGGCCATGGACAACGGAGAAGCGATGTGCGACCTGGGCGCGCTCTACCTGGCCGGCTCGGGCGTCGAGCAGGACAGCCGCCGCGCGATGGAGCTGTTCGAGGCGGCGGCCGAGCGCGGCAGCGTGAACGCGCTGTACTACATGGGCGGCATGTACTTCAACGGCGACGGCGTGGAGAGGGACTTGGACCGCGCGCTGGAGCTGTTCGAGGAGGCCGCGGAGCTGGATCACCCCGAGGCCGAGGCGTACCTGAGCTACATGTACGGCACCGGCACGGGCGTGGAGCGGGACTATGCGCGGGTGAAGGAGCTGGCCGAGCGCGCGGCGGCCCAGGGCGAGCCGACGGCGATGAGCAACCTGGGCAACTCGTACGAGTACGGCCTGGGCGTGGAGCAGGACTACGCCGCGGCGAAGGGCTGGTACGAGGAGGCCGTGCGCCTGGGCGGCGACTACTTCCGGGGCGCGCTGGGCCACCTGTATGAGTTCGGCCTGGGCGTGGAGAAGGATCTCGATGAGGCGAGGGCCTGCTACGAGGCGAGCGCGAACGCGGGCGCCGGGGACGGGATGTACCACCTGGGCCACATGTACGAGCGGGGCGAAGGCGTGGAGCGCGACTACGCGCAGGCGCTGAGCTGGTACCGCAGGGCCGCCGACGAGAGCGAAGGGATCGCCATGGACGCCCTGGGCAAGCTGTATCGCAGCGGCCTGGGCGTGGACGCGGACCTCGCCGCGGCGGCGGAGTGGTTCGAGCGGTCGGCGGAGCAGAATTGCGATCGCGGCCTGTACGACCTGGGCCTGTGCTACTTCTACGGCAGAGGCGTGGAGCGGGACGAGGCGAAGGCGCAGGAGCTGTTCGCGCGGGCCTATGCGATGCTCGAGGATGATCACAGCGATCCCGAGGGCGAGCGCCAGCGCGTGCTGGGCGTGCTCTGCGAGGAGGGCTGGGGAACGGAGAAGGACGTGGACCGCGCCCTGGCGCTCTTCGAGGAGGGCGCCGAATTGGGCAGCGCCGGCGCGACATATGAGCTGGCCTGCGCCAGCTACCTGGGCGTGGGGATGGAACAGGACCTGGAGCGCGCGGTGGAGCTGTTCGGGCGCGCCGCGGAGCTGGGCAGCGCGGATGCCCAGTACACGATGAGCCTGCTGTACTACTACGGCGAGGGCGTGGATCAGGACTACACGCAGGTCATGGATTACCTCGCCAGGGCCACTGAGGGCGGAAACGCCGAGGCCTGCGCCTTCCTGGGCCTGCTGTATACCCGGGGCGAGGGCGTGGAGCGCGACTACGCGCAGGCGGAGGAGTGGCTGCAGAAGGGCGTCGACCGGGGCGACACCGGGGCGATGTGCAGCCTCGGGGTGATGTACATGCGGGGCGCCGGCGTGGAGCGCGACCCGGAGAAGGCGCTGGAGCTGTTCCGCGAGGCCGCCGGGATGGGCAGCGCCGGAGGCCAGGAGGCCGTGGGCGAATTCTACGACGAGGGCTACGGCCCGGTGGCGGCCGACGCCGCCGAGGCCGCGAAGTGGTATGCGCTCGCCGTCGAGCAGGGCAACACCAAGGCGCAGTACCGCCTGGGCGTGCTCTGCGAGCAGGGCAGAGGCGTGGAGCGGGATTCAGCGAGGGCCGGGGAGCTCTACGCGCAGGCCCGCGCGGGCATCGAGGAGTTCGGCGAGAACCGCGACGCGACGCTGAGCCGCATCCTGGGCGAGATGTACGAGCACGGCCGGGGTGTGGAGCGGGATTGCGCCCGCGCGGCGGAGCTCTACGAGGTCTCCATCGAGCTCTGCGAGGCCGAAGAAGAGATGGGCGATCCCCGGGCGATGGTCAACCTGGCCGGGCTGTACCTCCGCGGCGAGGGCGTGGAGCGGGACAGCGCCAGGGCGAAGGAGTACTATGAGAAGGCGGCGGCCCGGGGCGACGCTGCGGCGATGCGCGGCCTGGGCGAGATGTACCTGGCCGGCGCCGGCATGGAGATGGATTGGCCACAGGCGTACAATTGGTACCTGCGCGGCGCGGAGGCGGGCGACGCCGCCTGCCAGGAGCGCGCCGGAGAATGCCTCGAGTTCGGCTGGGGAATGATGATCGACTATGCGGCGGCGGCGGATTGGTACGCGCGCGCCGCGGAGCAGGGCAGCGTCGCCGCCCGGTGCCGCCTGGGCGCGCTGTACCAGAGCGGAACGGGCGTGGCCGAGGATGCGGCGCGGGCCGATGCGCTGTTTGCGCAGGCGGGCGAGGCGCTCACCGCGATGCCGGAGGAGGAGCTCACTGCCGGGGACAAACGCGCGCTGGGCGAGATGTACCTGAGCGGAGACGGCGTGGAGCGGGACGAGGCCCGCGCCGTGGCGCTGCTCGGCGAGGTGTTCGAAGCCTCCGGCGACATGCGGGCCAGGGGCATGCTGGGCCTGGCCTACGCCCAGGGCCTGGGCGTGGAGCGGGACGATGAACATGCCTACGAGCTCTTCGTCGGTGGTGCGAAGCTGGGCGACGCCTTCTGCCAGGCCTACCTGGCCTACCTCTACGTGGAGGGCCTGGGCACGGAGCAAGACTATGAGGCCGCGATGAACTGGTATGCGCTCTCCGCCGGGCAGGGCCTCCCGAATGCCATGGGCAACCTGGCCGAGATGTACGAGGAGGGCGAGGGCGTGGACGTGGATCTGGACCTGGCGCGCGAGTGGTACGAGAAGGCCGCCGCGTTGGGAGATGAAAGCGCGCAACAGGCCCTCGAGCGGCTCTCGGCGCAGGACGCCGCCTGAGCGGCGCTCCCGCGGAGGAACGCCCTCCGGAAATGATGCTTGTGATGAAATTGTATGAAAAAGGAGTGGGATGAAGCCTTGGCGATCACCAGACTGAACACGTCCCTGTACGGATTCTACATATCCAGCGAGGAGAGCCCCTTCACCTTCCGCATCGAGGTGCGCCTGAAGCGGCCGGTGGACGGCGAGGCGCTGCGCCGCGCGGTGGACGCTGCGATGCCCCGCTACCCCTACTTCGCCGTGCGCCGCATCCGTGTGGGCGAGGAGTACGCCCTGGAGGACAACCCGCTGCCGGTGGTGGTGCGGGAGGGTACGGAGCCCGTGACGCTCTGCAGCGAGGAATCGAACTTTCACCTGATTGCGCTGGGCTGGGCGGGCGATTCGATCTTCTTCGACGCCTCCCACGCGCTGATGGACGGCACGGGCGCGCTGCCCTGGATGAAGACCATACTCTATCACTACCTCTGCGCGCGGGAGGGCGTGCGGCTCGATCCGGCGGGCATCCGCCTGGCGGGCGGCGAGATCCCGGCCGAGGAGGTGGAGGAGCCCTATCCCGAGAGCGTCCCCGACGACGTTCAGCCCTTCGGCGAGTACAAGCCGGTGCGGGCGCTCACGCTCGAGCGGGACGGCAAGCGGATCAGCTACCACCTGCACATCGCCGAGGACGCCTTCGTCAAGTATTCCCGGGAACAGGACGGAAGCCCGGCCACGATGGTGAGTGTATTCCTGGCCAAGGCCATCCGGGCGCTGCACCCGGAGGAAGAGCTCCCCATCGTGGGCGGAATGGCGCTCAACATTCGCCCAGCGCTGGGCAAGCCGCTGGCGCACCACGTCCACGTGCCGCTCTTGCACCTCAAGTATGAAGCCTCGAAGCTGCGCGAACCGGTGACCAAGCTGGCCACCTGCAGCCGGGGCATGGTCATGCTGCAGTCCCAGCCGGAGAACGTGCTGGTGACGGTGCGGAACTACATCCGCCTCACCGGCCGCCTGAAGAGCCTGCCCCAGGCGCAGAAGTACGCGATGCTGTCGGCGGCTTCCACGTCGGCGCGTGGCGGGCAGACGTTCTCGGTCAGCTATGTGGGCCGGGCGGACTGGGGGGCGCTGGAGCCCCATCTGGACGCCGTGTACGCGAACTGTGACGTGACGAACCTCGGCATCATGGTGGAGGTCATGGCGGTCAACGGCGGCTTCGACCTGTGCTTCATGCAGGAATTCGAGGGGGACGCCTACGTCCGCCAGTTCGCCGAAGAGCTGGCGCGGGAGGGCATCGACTGCGCGGTATCCGGCCCCCATCCGCTGCGCATTCCCGCGGAGCGGATCGACAACCCCTTCCCACAGCCGTGACGGTTCGCGCCTGAGCCGCGAACCCGGCCAGGTACAATTGAAGACGCGCGCCCTTCCGGAACCTGGCGGATGACCTCCGCGGTTCCAACCCCTTCGGGCGCACACAAACGCCCACCGGCTCTCGATGCGAGCTGGTGGGCGCTTTTTTGTCTCCTCCGCGGCATTTGCCAAGCGTCATTTCACAGGAGCAAGCTTCAAAACGAACCCATTCTGAACTAAGTTTGCGCCGGAGCGGCTAAAAAGAGACCGAAGTCTCGAATTGCAAACCGAAGTCTTGTACAGAAATCCGCGCGGATTTCTTCAATTCAAAGTGAGTGTCAATATTCTTTCGGATGCCGCACCTTTCCCTGGGCAATTCTATCCGGAAGGCACAAAAAAATCACAGAGGCTATATCTCTGCGACAAACTGCTTTTCTGCAAGCGGCTTCTGTGTCTTCTATTATAATGGAAAACCCTGCACAGGTCAATATTGTTTTGGAAAAAATTTTCCAAAAGCAATAATTCATCATATCTTCTATAAAATACCTGAATTTATGGTGAAATATGCACAAACAGATACGGTTTGAAATGGGCATGCGCAGTCAAGTGCGCAGTCATTGCAATTTTGCCGTCATTCCTTCCAAAGAGGGGTGAATTACAACCAAAAGGAGGCCAAATTTATGTCCAAAAAGGGAGAAAACATCTTCAAACGCAAGGACGGCAGGTGGGAAGCGCGCTATGTGAAGGGTTACACTATTTCCGGAAAAATCATCTACGGATTTTGCTACGGAAGAACTTACAAGGAGGCGAAGACAAAAGTTTTCGAAAAGAGGATGGAGCTCTACGCCCAGGGCGACCATTTGAGCGGGGGCGATCGGCCATTTTTTGCGTCCTTTGGAGCGGAATGGCTGAAGTATCAGCGGGAGAAGGTGCGAGATTCTACCTATATAAAGTACGAAAACATCCTCAACAAGCAAATCCTTCCCTTTTTCGGGGAGAAGGCGCTCCCCGAGATCTGCACGCCGATGGTCGATGAATTCCGAATGGAGCTGCTCGACGGCCGCGGCCTGGCGCCCAAGACGGTGAAGGACATCCTCGCGGAATTCAACATGATCCTGAAGTTCGCGGCGAAGAGGCGCCCCGGCGACGTTCGGGACATCGAGATCAACTACCCGAAGATGCCGCGCAGCGAGATACGCGTGCTGAATCTCGAGGAGCAGCGCAGGCTGATCGACTATCTGAAGCGGGATATGGACGCCTGCAAGTTCGGAACGCTGCTGGCGCTGCTGACCGGCATGCGCATCGGGGAGCTCTGCGCCCTCCGCTGGAGCAACATTTCTTTGGCGGACCGAACGATCCGCGTGGATGCTACGATGCAGCGCCTGCGGAACCTGGACGCAACGTCGGACAGGAAGACGCTGGTCGCCATCGGGAGCCCGAAGAGCGATACCTCCGCGCGGCTGATTCCCATGTCCGACAGCGCGTTTGAGCTGTGCGCGGCGTACCCGCTCAGGCGCGCGAGCGGCTTCGTGCTGACCGGCACCGAGCGGTACATGGAGCCGCGCGCGCTGCAGCGGCACATGGAGCGCTACGCCCGGGACTGCGACCTGGCGGGCGTCCACTTTCATACGCTGCGCCACACCTTCGCGACGCGCTGCGTGGAGGCGGGCTTCGAGCTGAAGAGCCTCAGCGAGGTCCTGGGCCACGCGAACACCACGATCACCTTGGAGCGCTACGTCCATTCCTCGCTGGAGCTGAAGCGAAGGAACATGAACAAGCTGTCGAAGGTCGGACTCTAGTTTTTCGTTTTGCGCAGTCAAATCTGACGATCGAAGCGGGATTTTCGGATGGACAAGTCCACCGAAAATCCCGCTATTTCAGCGCTTTCGCGCCGCATGTGTCCTCGATGTCGCAGAGATATAGCCTCTGCGGCGGGAGTGGAGGGTTTCGGACGGGGTGTCCGGGCCGGGGCGGCTGGAGAATGGTTACATGAATAAAAAAAGATGTAACCAAAGGGCGGGAAAACCCGCCGTAAGGATTGGGAGTTCGCTCGAGAAGAGCATTCCAAATACAAGAACGTAACGAAAATAAAGAGACTGACGCCAAGATTAAAGGAGGTAGGCCAATGAAGAAGACGATGAAGATGTTGACACTGGTTCTGGCACTGGGTATCTGCATGAGCCCGATGTCCTTTGCGTTCGGCGAGGGCGAGGCACCCGCCGCCGTGGAGCAGACGCAGGAGGCCTCCAAACCGGCGGAGGAGAAGGCGGTAAAGGAGGAGCCGAAGGCGGAAGCCGCCCAGGAAGAACCGAAGTCGGAAGCACCGAAGGCCGAGGCGCCCGCCGAAGCGCCTGCCGGGCAGGATGCCGCAGCGGAACAGACCGAGGTACAGACCGAAGTCGCGAGCGAAGCGAGCGGCGAGGATCTGGTGGAGATCGAGGATAGCGAGACTCCGCTGGGCCTGTTCGATACCGCGGCTCCGTTCGAAGCCGCCGTCAAGGTGGAGCGCAAGGGCGAGGGCGCCCTCTACTACGGAGACCGGGTGACGCTCACGGCTCAGGTGAGCAACGCGAACCGGATGTACGCGATCCGCTGGGAGGTAAACCGGCAGGATGACGAAGGCTGGAAGGCCATCGCGGGAGCGAGCGGCGCGGACTACAGCTTCGCGCTGACCGAGGAGAACGTGAACTACGAGTACCGGGTGGTGCTGGAGAGCAAGGCCTGAGGTGATTGGCGAGCGGCCGGAACGCGAGTTCCGGTTTCGCTCGTGTAATAAAGACAATCATAGCAAAAGGAAAGAAGAGGGAGCCAAAGCCGCGAAGAGCGGCCAGGCGAGGACAGGACGGACCAACGTCGGGGAAAAGGAAGACCTTGAAGCGATCTGAGGAGGACAAGACGATGAAGAAGAGAATGAGCGGATTGGTCGCACTGACGCTGGCGCTGATATTGGCGCTGGGTGCGAGCGGACTGGCGGCGGAGAAGGTATCCGAGCCGTTCCGCTTGTGGGGCGTGACAGAGCGGCCGGCGGAGCAGCAGGGAGATGCTGCCGTGGCGACGGAGGGCGACGCGATCGCGCCGGACGGAAGCGCTCCGGAGGGAAGCGCGACGACCGGAACGGAAGCGCCGGTGGATCCGGAGGCCAGTATTAATGAAGGAACGACCCAGGCGCTCGCGGAGCCGGTGCCCTACAAGGTGAACCAGGATCCCAGCCGCACGGTGGACGTGCACGTGGAGGCGAACCTGAATTCGGCGGTCGTGGCGCAGCTCTACGGCGGGTTCGAGGTGAACGTCATCGGCCTGGCGGGCGACTGGTTCCAGATCCGGATGCCGGATGGCTCGGAGGGCTTCGTGCCGGCCATGTACATGGTGAAGGTGGAAGCCGAGGCCGAGACCGGAAGCGGCGAGCAGGCGGAAGCCGACGCGGAGGCGGTCGGTTCGGATACCGAAGCCACCGGCGATGCCGAGGCGGAGGCCGAAGCGGAAGCGGCGCCCGAGCAGCCGAAGGTGCAGAAGCTTGCGGAGCCCGCGCAGTACGAAGTGACGGCGGACACGGTGGACGTGCATGTGGAAGCCAGCGCGGAATCCCGCCTGATCTCCCAGATGCTGAAGGGCTTCATTGCGGACGTCACGGGCTACAGCGGGGACTGGCTCGAGGTTCGGCTGCCGGACGGCATGGTCGGTTTCGCGCTGAGCTCGCAGCTGGCGAAGGTCGAGCCCGAGGCCGCCGAGCCGGAGGCCACCGAGGAACCCGAAGCCACCGAGGAGCCGGAGGCCACGGAGGAGCCCGAGGCCACCGAGCCTGGCGAGGAAGCCACCGAGCCCGAGGCGGAGCCCACGGAGGAGCCCGAGGCCGAGCCGGAAGCCAAGCCGGAGGAGCTCAAGGGCGAATCCTACGAGGTGATCGCGGATAAGCTGAACGTCCGCAGCGAGCCGAGCACGGATGCCCCCGTGATCGCCCAGGCCACGCAGGGCTACATATTCAAGGTAGTCGGCACGGAGGGCGAGTGGAGCAAGGTGCAGCTCCCGGACGGCACGCTGGCCTACGTCAAGAGCGAATTCCTGGTGAAGGTGGAGAACGCGCAGCCCGAAGCCGAACCCACCGAGGAGCCCACCGAGGAACCCGAGGCGGACGACAATAATAATGAAGAAACTGCTCCCGAGGGCGAAGCCACCGAAGGAAAGGTTACCGAGGGAGAGCCCACTGAGGGCGAGGCTACCGAAGGCGAAGCTACTGAGGAGGAGCCCACTGAGGG
>CANQGC010000033.1 GCA_947600345.1 uncultured Clostridia bacterium | reverse complement strand
CCCATCGGTATGAAGGCCGACGGCCCGCCGTGTTCGACGTTCTCCAGCTGCCAGATATCCTTCTCCAGCCCGGCCTGCGCGGAGACGATCTTGCAGCAGTCGATGACGCTGCCGCCGCCCACGGCGAGTATGAAGTCGATCCGCTTCTCCCGCGCCAGCTTCGCGCCCTCCTGCACCTTGGCGTAGGTGGGATTGGACATGATGCCGGAAAACTCCGTGGCGTTCTTCCCCGCGGCGGCGAGCAGCGCCGTCAGCTCCTCGTAGACGCCGTTCCGTTTGATCGACCCGCCGCCATAGGCCAGCAGCACGTTCCGCCCGACCTTCCCCAACTCCGCCGGAAGATTCTTCGCGGCCGCCCCCTCGCCGAAGTACACCGTGACGGGATATTTGTACGTGAATGTGTTCATAATTGCCTCCTTCTCATTTCCTTCCGTGCAGCGCGCGGACAAAGTTCGGGTCGAAGTGGTTGACGATCTCGCTGTGTCCGATGTCGAGTGGGGCGATGGCCGCCATTTCCTCCTCGGACAGCTCGAAATCCCAGATGTCGAAGTTCTGCTCCATGCGGTTGCGGTGCACCGACTTCGGAATCACCACCACGCCGCGCTGCACGTTCCAGCGCAGCGCCACCTGCGCGGCGCTCTTTCCGTGCCGCTCGCCGATCTGCGTGAGGACGGGATTCTGGAAGATGCCGCGCCTGCCCTCGGCGAAGGGAGCCCATGCCTCGGGAATCATGCCGTACTCGCGCATCAGATTGAGCGCGTCCGGCTGTTGGAAGAAGGGATGCAGCTCCACCTGATTGACCGCCGGAATGACGTCCACCGTCTCGCAGATGTCCGCGAGCACGTGGGGATAGCAGTTGCACACGCCGATGGCGCGCACCCGGCCAGCATGATACAACTCCTCCATCGCCCGATATGCGCCGATGTAGTCGCCCATCGGCTGGTGGATGAGGTACAGGTCGATGTAGTCCAGGCCCAGCTTGCGCAGCGAATCCTCGAAGCCGCGCTTCGCGCCCTCGTAGCTGGCATCCGAAACCCAGAGCTTCGTCGCAATGAACAGCTCCTCGCGCGGCACTCCACATTGCCGGATGGCCGCGCCGACGGCCTCCTCGTTGCGATAGGAGGCCGCCGTGTCGATCAGCCGGTAGCCCGTGTCGATGGCATCCAGCACCGCCTGCTCACACTGCTTCGGGTCGGGCACTTGAAACACACCAAACCCCTCCATTGGCATTTTGACCCCGTTGTTTAAGCTCGCAAATTCCATACTGAATCCCCCTCCTGTTTCTTGTCTCTTACGATGCGCTTTTCACGCTCGAACCGCCGAAGACGGCGGACATTTCCATGTGATTGAGTTCGTAATCCAACTGCGCCAGCTCCTCCGGGGAGAGGTCGATCTCCGCAGCGCCGAGGTTTTCCTCCAGGCGTTCCGCTTTGCGCGTGCCGGGGATCGGCACTAGATTCGGCATCTTGTGGAGCATCCATGCCAGCGAGATCTGCGCGGGCGTGGCGCGCTTCTCCGCCGCGAAGCGACGGATCAGAGCCAGCAATTCCCTGTTTTGGTCGATGCCCTCGGCGGTAAATTGCGGCATCACGCTTCGGTAATCGGTGCCCGCCTCGAACTTCTCGTTCTTACCATAGCGAGCCGACAGGAAGCCGTTGGCCAGCGGCGAGAAGGCCACGAAGCCGATGTGCAATTCTTCGAGCAGCGGAAACAGCGATTCGTACCAGCGCGCCATCATGGAGTAGCGGTTCTAGATCGCCGCGATGGGACACACCGCGTGCGCGCGGCGAATCGTCTCCTCCGTGGCCTCGGAAAGCCCCCAATGCAGGATCTTTCCCTCGCGCTTGAGTTCCGCCATGACCTGCGCGACTTCCTCTACTGGCACGGCGGGGTCGGCGCGGTGCTGATAGTAGAGGTCGATGTGATCGGTGCGCAGCCGCCGCAGCGACGCCTCCACGCTGGCGCGTATCGTCTCCGGGCGGGAATCGGGCACCAGCGGCTTGTTGACCGACGGACTGCTCATGTCGAAGCGGATGCCGAACTTCGTGGCCAGCACCACCTTGTCGCGGTAGGGCCGCAGCGCCTCACCCACGAGCTCCTCATTGGCGTGGGGCGCGTCGGGCGTGCCGTAAACCTCCGCTGTGTCGAAGAAGGTGCAGCCGAGATCGACGGCCTTCGCCAGCAGGCGTTTCATCTCCTCCCGGTCGGCGGGCGCGCCGTAGGCGTGGCTCATGCCCATGCAACCCAGACCGACGGCGGATACCCGCAACCCCTCTCCCAAGATTCTGTAACGCATGATATTCCCCCTCATTCCTTTCTTGCGTACCGCAGCCAGAGCGCGTCCCCATCGAGCCGTTCGACCGCTTGCAGCGAAAACGCCGCCGGTTCGCGCAGGGGCAAGTCATCCATCCGGTCGAACAGCGTCGCGGCATGGGCGCCTCCGTCCGCAACAGGCGCGACGACGACGCTCAATTCGTCGATCAACCCCTCCCGCGCGAACGACCAGTTCGTCTGCCCGCCGCCCGCGATCATCAGCCGCACAATGCCGAAGCGCTCCCGGAGCTTGCACAGCAGCAGCGGGAAATCGACGCGATCCTCCCCGGCGAACAGGTAGGATACCTTCTGCCTGCGAAGGTAGGCGAGGTAGCCATCGGAAACCCGCTCCGTGAGCGCTTCGATTCCATGCGCCTTCGGCCGCCCCCTGCGCTCAATGAAGCTGCCGTTGAATCTCAACGTCCCCTCGGGATCGAGGGAGACGATATAATTCTCCGCCTCGACCGGCGCGCGCCAATCCTCCCTGGGAAAGCTCTCCCGGCCCTCCGGAAGCACACCCACCAGCCCATCGGCAAAGCCGCCGAGCATGGTGGTGCGGCCATACAGCGTGGCGGAACAGTCGAAGCGTGCGCGCAGTTCGCCATAGGCGCGGACGGCGGGCAAGCACTCCGGCGCGGAGAAAAACTCCCCGTCAATCCTCCCATCCAGGGAGGTCAGTATGTGACAGACGACATAGGGTCGATCCATTCAGTCCATCTCCTTTGTGAATATTATAAAGTAGAAGGAGTTCTACGAGAAGTCTCGATTGGTTGGAGGGATATAACCTTTGGTTATAACTTCTGGTTTGTACCTGATGACAAATCGAGACTTCTCATAAGCGTATTTCCCTCGTAAAATGATCGTAGAAATGATTCGAGGAGGAATCGAAATGAAGAAGATCATGAGAATCGCGGCACTGGCAATGGCGCTCTGCCTCGCGCTCTGTGGCGCCTGCGCGTCCGCGGAGGGGAATCATATCCTGATCGCGTACTTCACCGCCGCTGAGAACAGTGGCGTGGACGCGGTGTCCTCGGCCAGCGTCGTGGAGATCGACGGCGCGGCGAAGGGCGTCTCCCAGGCGGTGGCGGAGTGGATCGCCGAGCGCACCGGCGGCGACCTGTTCTCCATTCGCACGTCCACCGTCTATCCGGCGGAATTTGACCCGCTGGCGGACTACGCCATGCGGGAGCAGGAGGAGGACGCCCGCCCCGAACTGACCACGCACATCGAGAACCTCGACCAGTACGACACGATCTTCGTCGGCTTCCCCATCTGGTGGTACGAGATGCCCATGGTGATGCGCTCGTTCTTCGACGAGTACGATTTCTCCGGCAAGACCATCATTCCCTTCACCGTGCATCGCGGCAGCCGGCTCTCCGGGACGCCGGAGGTCATTCAGGAGCTGGAGCCAAACGCCACGGTCGTTCAGGATGGCTTTCAGGTCTACCACGAGGAGACGCCCGACGCCAAGGCCGATCTGGACGCCTGGCTGACCGGGCTGGGATACTGAGAAGATGCGCGCAAAGCAAAGGCTTCGCGTCTGTATTGACGCGCTAATGACCTGTGTGCTGTTGCTGCTGGTGGGCTACAGCATGGTCGGGGAAACGGCGCACGAATGGCTGGGCGTCGGCATGTTCGCGCTGTTCGTAACGCACCACGTCCTCAACCGCGGGTGGTATCGAAATCTGTTTCGCGGGAAGTACACGCTCCATCGCGCGCTGCTGACGCTCTCCGCGGGTGCTGCGCTATTTTCGATGCTCGGCTCGTTCATGAGCGCCGTGGTGCTATCCAAGCACGTATTCGCGTTCCTTCCCATCTCTGGCGGCAGCGCCTGGGCGCGGGAGGTGCACATGATGTGCGGCTACTGGAATTTCACGCTGCTCTCGCTGCACCTGGGCCTGCACTGGAGCATGATCCTCGGAATGACGCGCAGGGGACTGCCGAAGCCGTCCGAGCTGCGCAAATGGATCGCGCGCATCATCGCGCTGGCAATCGCGGCCTACGGCGTCTACGCCTTCGCGCACAGGCAGATCGGCGCGTACATGCTGGGCCAGATCCGCTTCGCCTTCTTCGATTTCGGCGAACCGCTCTGGCACTTTGAACTGGACTACATCGCGGCAATGGGCCTCCTCGTCTGCGTCGGCTACTATCTCGGCGAGATTGCGAAGCGCGTCGGGAAAAAGAAGGCAAAATGAAAACATCCTCTCGCTTTTGTGCGAGAGGATGTTTTTATGCGTGAGGGGGATCGCCGGAAGACGAATCTGTCAGAAGCGATACTCCTGCGCGGGTTCCGTGAAGGAGCAGATGCTCGCGTGGGCGTTCTTCAGGTAGTAGACCTCCGTGTTGCCGTCGCCGACGGCGTACATGCTCTTGAGCGAGGGATTCTCGTCCAGCATGTGCTGTTGGGCCTCGGCGCGCTCGTCCAGCATTGTCTCAGCCGTCAGCCGAATCCACTTGCCGTCCGCCATGCCGGAGATCTCGATCTTCGGGTTGGCCTTGAGTTGGTCCGCCACATGCTTGACCTTGCCCGTCTGCAAATAGAGCTTGCCCTCGAAGCTCGCCACCGCGCCGAAGGGGCGCACCCGGGGCTGGTCACCCTCGGCCGTGGCCAGGTAGAAGGTGCCGCACTTCTTCAGGAATTCATAGACCTCGTTCATCTCTTCTTCTCCTTTCCAACGGGAAGCGGGAGGGACGCGAAGTCCCTCCCCTTGTCAAATCAATAGCTTACGTCGGTGATGTACACGCCGTACTGCTGCATGAACTTGCTGCGCGCCTCGGGGGTGGCGAGCTTCTCCGGCTCGGTGGCCTGGAGCGTCACGTAGTCCTCCAGCATGTCCAGCATGCAGCCGGAGCAGCCCGCGTCGAGCAGCTCGGTGCCGTCCTCGAGCGCCTCCATCTCCCGCTTGACATAGGGCGGGATGTGGATGAACGAGCCAGCCTCCACGGTGTACTCCTCGTCCATGATCTTCATGTGCAGCCTGCCCTTGCGCAGGTGGTAGATCTCGGACTCGCCGTAGGGCGCGTTCCATGCGACCTTCACGCCCTTGCGCAGTATGGCCTGCCAGACCTCGCGCACGCCGTTGGTCTCCCAGCGGCCGACCTTCTGGCGCAGCACGATGGCGCCGTCGCCGAAGCGGAAGGTGGAGAAGCCAAACTCGGGCGTGCGAATCTCCTTGAGTTCCTCGCGGGAGACCTCCTCCGGATGCGCCGGGGGAATGCGCACCACCTGCTCGTTCTTGCCCAGGTAGCGCGCGCGGAACTCGGGCTCCCAGTAGAAGTCCATGCCGTAGTTGTCCATCACGGTGTGCTTGTTCATGATGCCGCCGGACATGTTGATCTCCTGGAAGAATTCGCGCCAGATCGTGCCCTCCTCGAGGTAGATGAAGCCGTGGGCCGTGTAGGGGGCCAGGAAGATGATATCGCCCTCGTGCGCGACGGTGTGCTTGCCGCGAATCGTCACGTCCACGGAGCCCTTGGCGATCAGGAAGGTCTCGATGCCCTTCTTGTGCTCGTGGTAGGGCACCTTCTCACCGGCGCGATAGATCGTATCGCTGCACTCGTTCTTCTCGAAGGGGCCCTCCGGCCAGGTGAACTGGTGGACGGTCTCCCCCTCATGGGTCAGATTGAACAGCCAATCCCTGGGGTCGTCCGGCTGGATGATGAATTTGTACTGATAGCCTTTCACTTGCGCAATCCTCCATTACTCCGCCCAGGACCAGTCGTAGACGCGGTAGTCCTTCATGGACTTGGCCTCGATGCCCTGCAGCTTGGCGTTGGCGGCGATGCCGTTCATGGCGGTGTAGATCGGCACGGTCAGCGCGTGATCGCCCATCTGGTGCTGGATGGTGTGGCAGGCCTCGATGCGGGCCTCGGGATCGACGCTGCTGTGGTTGATGTCATATGCCTCGTTGACCACCGGATCGTCCAGATGGCCGAAGTTCTGGCTCTGGCCGCCGCGATAGAGGGCGTAGAGCTCGTCGAAGTCCGGCATGCCCATTGAGAAGCTGACCAGGTTCATGTCGTAGTCGGCGCCCTGGAACACGTCGTCGAACCAGGCGTTGGACTCCATGGGCTCGATGGAGATGTTGATGCCGACGTCGGCCAGGTAGGCCTGCACCATCTCCAGCGGGCGGGAGTAGGCGCTGTTGGAGTTGGCCTTCACCACGATGTCCAGGCCGTCCGGGTAGCCGGCGGCGGCGAGGTACTCCTTCGCCTTCTCGGGATCGTAGGCGGGGCCGGTGTACTCGGCGTCGTAGCCGGGCACGAAGGGGGCGTAGATGGCCTGGGCGACGACACCCTTGCCCTCGATGGCGCCCAGCATGACGCCCTCCTTGTCGATGGCGTGGGCCACGGCCAGGCGCAGGTTCTCATCGGCGAAGATGCCCTCGTAGTTGAAGATCAGCCAGGTGGTGGTGTTGCCGACGACCTCGGAATACTGCAGGTTGGGATCGGCCTCGACGTTGGGCACGTCGGTCTGGGGCACCTGGGTGTGCACGTCCAGCTCGCCGTTCTGCAGCGCCAGCGTGGCGACGGAGTTGTCGGTGAAGATGCGGATGGTCAGGTCCTTGATGGCGGCCTCGCCCTGCCAGTAGTCCTCGAAGGCGGTCAGCGTGATGCGGTCGCCGGTGCGCCACTCCACGAACTTGTAAGGGCCGGATCCGACGGGATTGCGGATGAAGCCCTCGGGATCGGCCTCGTAGGCGGCCTTCGGGAAGATGCCCAGCGCCTCCTGGGACACGCAATCCATGATCGGACCGAATTCGCTGTCCAGGTGCAGCACGACCGTGTGGTCGTCCACGACTTCCATGCTGTCCATCGCGCCGCAGGTGGTGTCCGCGTAGCCGGCGTTGATGACGGTATTGTAGGAGAAGGCCACGTCCTCGGCGGTCATCGTGGTGCCATCATGGAACTTCACGCCCTCGCGCAGCGTGAACACCATGTCCTTGTTGTCGTTCTGGAACTCCCAGGCGGTGGCGAGCGCCGGGGAATACTGGCCGTTGCCGTCGCTGAAGACCAGCGGGTCGAAGATCTGGCGGGAGACGTGGTTCACGGCCGACGCGGCCGCGAAGCCGCCGTGCAGCGCGCTGGGCTCCTCCCAGACGTTGATGCTGATGTCGGTGCGGGGCGCCTCCGCGAAGGCGGTCGCGCAGGCGGCGGTCATCACCAGCGCCAGCGCGAGTGCGAGCAGCTTCTTCAGGTTCCTCATGGTTTCTTCCTCCGTTTCAGATTTTTGCGTCTTGCGCTCTATCCTGAGCTCCGGTCAGGCGGCAGGCGGCGAAGTGGCCGCCTCCGCAATCCCGAAGCGGGATATCCTCTCCAGTGCACGCCGGCGTGGCGTGCGGGCAGCGGGCCGCGAAGCGGCAGCCCGGCTTGGGTTCGATGGGGCTGGAGACCTCGCCCTGGATCACCTGCCGCCTGACGCCGCGCCGGGACAGGTTCGGCACGGGAATCGCGTGCAGCAGCGCCTGGGTGTAGGGGTGCAGCGGGTTGCGGAAGATCTCCGCCGCGGGGCCGCGCTCCACGCAGCAGCCCAGGTACATCACCGCGATCTCGTCGGAGATGTGCTTGACCACCGAGAGGTCATGGGTGATGAACATGTAGGTGAGCCCCTGCTCTCTCTGCAGATCCATCAGCAGGTTCAAGATCTGCGCCTGGATGGAGACGTCCAGCGCCGACACCGGCTCGTCGCAGACCACGAAGCGTGGGTTGAGCACCAGCGCCCGGGCGATGCCGATGCGCTGCCGCCTGCCGCCGTCCAGCTCGTGGGGGTAGGTGTTCACCAGGCGCGCGGCCAGGCCGACGGTGTCCATCATGCGGAAGATCGCCCGCTCCCGCTCGCGGCTGTTGGGGTAGATCCGGTTGGCGATCAGCGGCTCGGCGATGATCTCGCTGACCGTCATCCTGGGATTCAGGCTGGTGTAGGGGTCCTGGAAGATGATCTGGGCGCTGCGCTGGAACTGGGCGAACTCGCGCCGCTTCATCTGCATCACGTCCTGCCCGTCGAAGAGCACCTGGCCCTCGGTGGCCGTCAGCAGGCGCAGCGCCACGCGGCCCAGCGTGGACTTGCCGCAGCCGGATTCCCCGACCACGCCCAGCGTCGTTCCACCCTCGATGCTGAGGTTTACGTCGTCCACCGCGTGCAAAAGCCCCCGGGGCGTGTTGAAGTACTTCTTGAGATGCTTCATCTCCACCAGCGCGCTCATGCCTTCGCACCCCCTTCGTACAGATGGCAGCGGATCATGTGTCCGTTCACGACGTGCTCCGCGGGCGCCTCCGCCTTGCAGCGCTGCGTGCAGTGGGGGCAGCGCGGGTGGAAGCGGCAGCCGGAGGGCAGGTCGCTGGGATCGGCGATGGCCCCGGCGATGGGCCGCAGGCGCTCGGTCTCGATGTCCAGCCGCGGAATGGAGCCGAACAGGCCCTCGGTGTAGGGATGGTGGCGCTCGCCCTCGAAGATGGCCTCCACGCTGCCGTTCTCCACGATCTCCCCGGCGTACATCACCGCCACCTGGTCGCAGGTCTCGGCCACGATGCCCAGGTCGTGGGTAATCATGATCATCGAGGTGTCGAGCTTCTCCTTGAGCTCCGTCATCATCGCCAGCACCTGCGCCTGAATGGTCACGTCCAGCGCGGTGGTCGGCTCATCGGCGATCAGCAGCCGGGGCTCGCAGGCCAGGGCGATGGCGATGACCACGCGCTGCTTCATGCCGCCGGAGAACTGGTGCGGGAATTCGCCCTTGCGCTCCGGCGGGATGCCCACCAGGCGAAACATCTCGTCCACGCGCTCCTCGATCTGCTCCTTCGTACGATGCGCCTCGTTGTGCAGCTCCAGCACCTCGGCCACCTGCTTGCCCACGGGGATCACCGGGTTCAGGCTGGTCATCGGGTCCTGGAAGATCATCGACAGCAGCTTGCCCCGATAGGCCAGCATGTCGCCCTCCCGCAAGGAGAGCAGGTTCGCGCCGTCGAACTTCACCGAGCCGCCGGTGACGAAGCCGATGCCCCTGGGCAGCAGCCGCATCAGCGTCAGCGCCAGCGTGGTCTTGCCCGCGCCGGTCTCGCCCACCAGGCCCAGCGTCTCGCCCCGCTTCAGGCGCAGGTTCACGCCGTTGACCGCGCGCACCAGCATCTCGTCGGTGCGGTACTCGACGCTGAGGTTTTCTATCTCCAGGATTTGCTTCTCGTCCATGTCCGCCGCCTCCTCAGTTCTTGAGCTTGGGGTCGAGGGCGTCGCGCAGGCCGTCGCCGATCAGGTTGAGCGCCATCGCGCTGATCATGATCGCCAGGCCCGGGAAGATCACCAGGTAGGGGTAGTTGCGCATGTACTCGCGGCCGTCGGAGAGCATCGTGCCCCACTCCGGCGCGGGCGCCTCCACGCCCAGGCCGATGTAGCTCAGCCCGGCGATAGCCAGGATCGTGATGGCCAGGTTCAGCGTGGCCTGCACGATGATCGGCCCCATGGCGTTGGGCAGTATGTGCCGGGTCAGGATGCGCAGATCCCGCGTGCCGCAGGCCCGGGCGGCCTCGATGTACTCCTGGTTGCGGATCGGCATGATCGCTGAGCGGAACACGCGGGTGAAGCCCGGTATGACGCCCACCACGCAGGCCGCGCCCAGGTTGAGCATGCCGTTGCCCAGCGACGCTACGATGCAGATCGCCAGCAGGTTGAAGGGCAGGGCGTAGAAGATGTCCATCACGCGCATGATGACGTTGTCCACCATGCCGCCGTAGTAGGCAGCCAGCGCCCCGAACAGCGCGCCGAAGAGCGTGGCGATGGCGATGATCACCAGCGAGGCCGACAGCGAGATGCGCGTGCCCCAGATCACCCGGCAGAGCACGTCCCGGCCGAACTGGTCGGTGCCGAAGGGGTGCTGCCAGCTCGGGAACTGCAGGCGCTCGCGCACGTTCTGCTTGATGACCTCTCCCTCGTAGTCCAGGAAGAAGCCGCAGAATATGGCGATCAGGATCAAGATAATCAGCAAAATCAGCCCAAACATCGCCGTGCGGCTCTTGGCAAAGCGCCGACAGACGGAGCCCAGCTGGCTGCGCTTCTTGTACTGCCTGAGGCGCTCGGTTTCCTGCGCGTTATTCTGCATGTTCGTCACCTCCGAACCTTTCTGAGCATCACGTACTGGGACTTGAGCCGGGGATCGATGTAGACGTAGAGTATGTCGACGAAGAGATTGATGAAGCCCGCCAGCAGCGCGATGAACAGCACCTCCGCCAGCACCATCGGCACGTCCAGCTGGCGCACCGATGTGATCGCCAGCGAACCCAGGCCCGGCAGCGTGAACACCTGCTCGATGATCATCGTGCCGCCCAGCAGCTTGCCGAAGTCCATGCCGATGATCGTCACGATGGGCATCAGCGCGTTGCGCAGGGCGTGGCGCAGAATCACCCGCTGCTCGCTGGCGCCCTTCGCCCGGGCCATCTTGATGTAGTCCGCGCGAATGACCTCCAGCATGCTCGAGCGCGTCATGCGCACCAGCGTCGCCAGTGAGGAAGCCGCCAGCGTGATCCACGGCAGGATGTAGCTGCGGATCGTATCGCCGCCCGTGGCCGGGAACCAGTTCAGCCCCAGCGCGAACGCCAGGATCAGCAGCGTGCCCAGCCAGAAGCTCGGCATCGACGAGAAGATCAGCGCGCCCGTGAGCGTCACGTTGTCCAGCAGCGAATACTGCTTCACCGCCGAGAGGATGCCCACCGGCACGCCCACCAGCACCATCAGCGCCATGGAGCCCAGCGCCAGCTTGATCGTGGAGGGAAAGCGCACCATGATCTCCTGCAGCACCGGAAGCCCCGAGCGCCAGGATTCGCCGAAGTCCCCGTGCAGCGCGTTCCAGATGTAGTTGAAGTAGCGCACCCAGAAGGGCTGGTCCAGCCCCAGCTCCGTGCGCAGCGCCGCCAGGCTCTCCGGCGTGGCACGGATGCCCAGTATGATCTGCGCCGGATCGCCCGGCGAAAGCTCCATCATCGTAAACACCAGCAGCGATACGCCCAGGATCACCGGGATCATCAATAGCAGCCTCTTGGCGATGTACCGGCCCATGCCGATCCCTCCCGTCTTTTTTTGCGCCGGCCCTTGACAGCCCGGCGTCCATCGTGTATCATGAAATGCGAAAGCTGAACACGTTCAATATGGGAATCATTATACATTGAACGTGTTCAACTGTCAAGGGGTTTCTGTAAATTTTTTTCGATAATCAAAACTTTTTTGTAATAGGGCAGTAAGGGGGCTGTTGGAAATGCGAGCGGGGTTTTTGCAGGAGGAGCGCATCTTTACGGCGGCGCTGGATTCATTTGAGCGCCGCGGCTATCGGGCTTCAAGCATGCGCGACATCGCTGAAGCGGCAGGCGTCAGCATCGGGCTGCCCAACCACTACTTCGGCAGCAAGGAGAACCTGGGCGCGCTGGTGATGCGCCTTCTTGCGGAGCACACCGTTGCCGCGATGGAGCGCTTCATCCGATTTGAGGACGATGCCATCGCCTACGACATGGCGGTCACGCGACTGAATACGCTCTATGAGCTCAATTCGAGCTTCCGGGAATTTTACCTGGATTCGCTGCGATACGACTTCTTTTTCAGCCACCTGAATCATCGGCCCTCAAGGCTGATCATGGCGCTGCAGGAGCCTTACAACTTCACGACGGATGCGGATACCGCGCTCCTCTACGGCCGCTACATCCCTTACAGCGTGGAAAAGACCATCGTGCTCAAGAAGGAGGAGGGACTCTTCCCCACCATTCGTTACGACGATCTCCCCTGGCACATCTGCTACGCCTCGCTGGGGCGCTTCATACCGGACGAAGTGCTGCGCGAAAAGGATGAACTCGCTCGTGAATATGTTCGCCAGGCGATGAAAGCGCTGGAACCCAAGCCCTCAGCGGCGCTCATCCGCGCCTTCCTTGAGGCAAACTGATTGCCTCATCCCGCACTTTGTGTTATAATCAGAGAAAGATGATTGCCATTGTCGGAGTGAGGTTTGCATGAGCAAGAAAAGTGAAGCCGCACAGGAGATATTTTCGGTGAGCCTCTCGCTGTTCGCGCAGAACGGCTACACGGGCACCAGCATCCGTCAAATCGCTTCGGAGGCCGGCATCAGCGTCGGCCTGACCCACCACTACTTTGGCAACAAGGAGCGCCTTGGCCGCCTGGCGCTGGTGGTTCTCAGCGAGAACGTCGCGGAAGCGGTAGACGCGCGCGTCACTTTCGACGAAGATCCCATCCTCAATGACCTGATCCTGACGCGCTGCAACCTGTGCTATATGCTCAACGGCCCCTATCGCCGCTTCTATCTGGACAGCCTGCGGGAGGATCTGTTCTTCAACGCGCTGCTCAACAACGAGGCGCGCCTCCTCAACGAGCTGCAGCGCCGCTACGGCTTCGAATCCACTCCGGATCTAAATTTGCTGTACAACAAATACATTCCCTACAATGTGGAGAAGACCATTGTGCTCAAGAAGGAGGAAGGCCTCTTCCCCACCATTGACTACGAGGAAATCCCGTGGCACATTTGCAGCGCATCCATGGGCAAGTTTATTCCGGAATCGCTGCTGCTCGAAAAAGATGCGATTTCTCGAAGGATTTCCGATGAGGTTCATCAACAAATTCCCGCGCAGCCATCCGATGCTCTAATCGCACATTGCCTGCACCGCTCGCTGGAATTATGATTATTCCGTAGTCGATAAAGCTGCTCCGCCATAGACGAGTACCCCTTTTAGTGTACATATATTTTCAAACGATGTGGTTTTCCCCCAGAGTAAATTGTATCAAAAGCTGGTAAGAGGGCCAAGCAAAAGCCGTGCAGTCTGAATGATTGCACGGCTTGTTTTTTGCGCGGGAGGTTGCGATGTGCATTGTGCTTGGCTGCGGGGTCGGCGCGATGTGGGATGCGTTTGGGGCGAGGCAAAAGCGGCGCGGCGGGCCGGAGCTCGGAGAGTCCGGCAGCGCCGCGCCGCTTGGGTTTCGGGAATTACTTCAGCTTCCAGACCAGGTCCTTGACGAGCAGTTCCTCCTCGAGCTTCTCGGGGGTGGTGTCCTTGTCGATGTGGACGAACTCGATGTCCATCATCCGCGCCCAGTCGCGCATCTGCTCGGCGGTCACGTCGTAGCTGAGCACGGTGTGGTGCGCGCCGCCGGCGGTGATCCAGCACTCCACGCCGGTGGTGAGGTCCGGCATCGCCCGCCACATGACGCGGGCCACGGGCAGGTTCGGCATGGGCAGTATGGGCTTCACGGCCTCGATGTCCTGCACGATCAGCCGCAGCCGTCCGCCCATGTCCACCAGCGATACCACGATGGCCTTCCCCGCCTTGCCCTCGAACACCAGGCGGGCGGGATCCTTCTCGTTCATGCCGATGCCCAGGTGGTGGGTCTCGATGCGGGGCCTTCCCGCCGCCACGGACGGGCAGACCTCCAGCATGTGCGCGCCCAGCGAGTACTCCTGGCCCTTCACCAGGTGGTAGGTGTAGTCCTCCATGAAGGCGGAAGCGCCGTTGCCGTTCTCGCCCATCGCCTTGAGGATGGCGGTCATGACGCTGACCTTCCAGTCGCCCTCGCCGCCGTAGCCGTAGCCCTGGGCCATCAGGTGCTGGCTCGCCAGGCCGGGCAGCTGCTCCATGCCGTAGAGGTCCTGGAAGGTATTGGAGAACGCCTTGCAGCCCTCGCGATCCATCATCCGCTTCATGGCGATCTCCTCCCTCGCCTGGTAGCGGATGGCGGCGATGTCGTCGGTGGCGATGTCGTACTTGGATTCATACTCCGCCATCAGCGCGTCGATCTCGGCCTCGGTGACTTCGCCCATCTCCCTGACCAGATCGCCCACGGCCCAGGTGTTGACCTGCCAGCCGAGCTTGGTCTGCACCTCCACCTTGTCGCCCTCGGTGACGGCCACCTCGCGCATGTTGTCGCCGAAGCGCATGACCTTCATGCCCTTCGAAACCACCACGCCCACGGCGGCCTTCATCCAGTCGGAGAGGCGCTTATGGATCTTCTCGTCCTTCCAGTAGCCGGCGATGACCTTGCGGGGCATGCGCAGCCGGGCGGCGATGAAGCCGTGCTCCCGGTCGCCGTGGGCCGCCTGGTTCAGGTTCATGAAGTCCATGTCGATCTCCTCGTCGGGAATCGCCTCGTTGTACTGGGTGGCCAGGTGACAGTAGGGCTTCTGCAGGCTCGCCAGGCCGTTGATCCACATCTTGGACGGGCTGAAGGTGTGGCACCAGGTCACGATGCCCGCGCACTCGTCGCGGTAGTTGGCCTCCTTCACCACGTCGGAGATCTCCTGGTTGGTCTTGGCCGTGACCTTGTAGACCAGCGGGTAGGGCAGCGCCTTGCTCAGCTCCGCCGCCATCTCCTTCGCGCGCGCCTCCACCGTCTTGAGCACGTCGTCGCCGTACAGGAACTGACTGCCCACCACAAACCAGAATTCATACTTGCCCATGGGAAATTCCTCCTCACTTCTCACTTGTAATGAAGGCGCGCCGATTGCGCTTGCGTGTCCGGCGCGCCCGATGGTCATATCGAAGGGGAAGGGGCCGCGCCCCCTCCCCCATCTCACTTACGCCTTTTCGAAGCGAATGACGTTCCAGCTCAGCGCGGGAATCTTCACCTGCGCCCGGCCCGCGTCCACGGTGCCGCCCGGGCCCGCCGTGGGAACCACGTTGTCCGGATGCTCCTCCGTGTTCACCGCCTTCACGTCGTCGTGGTGCAGCAGGATGTGCTCCGCGAGCTTCATCTCCCCGAACGTGCGCAGATCCACGTCCAGCTCGAAGTCCTCCTTCATGTCGCGGTTGACGCAGAACACGGTGACGCTTCCGTCGTCCGCCAGCGTCGCCGTGGCGTCGATCAGCGGCACGCCCTCGTAGTCCGCGCAGTCGTACACCGGCGTCTTCACCAGCGCCTTGAGTGAGGTGCCTCGGCCGTACTTCGACGCGTGCATGTACGGGTAGAAGATCGTCTGCGCCCAGCAGCCTCCGCCGTTGCGCGTCATGATCGGCGCGATCACGTTCACCAGCTGCGCCATGCACGCCACCTTCACGCGGTCCGCGTTGCGCAGCAGCGTGATCAGCATCGAGCCCACCAGCAGCGCGTCCTCGAAGTTGTAGACGTCCTCCAGCAGCGGCAGCGCCTGGCCCCAGCGCTGGGACTTCTTCAGCTCCTCGTCCTGCTCGTTGGAGTGGTACCAAACGTTCCACTCGTCGAAGGACAGGTTCACCGTCTTCTTCGAGTGCTTCTTCCCCTTCACCGCGTCGCAGATGGACACCACCGTGCGGATGAAGTCGTCCATGTCCATCGTGCGCGCCAGGAAGCCGGGCGTGTCGTTGGTGGGATTGCCGTAGTAGCGGTGGAGCGACACGTAGTCGATGTTGTCGTAGCACTGATCCAACATCGTCAGCTCCCAGTCCCCGAAGGTCTCGATCTCCGAGCCCGAGGAGCCGCACGCCACCGTCTCGATGGATTCGTCCACCCACTTCATCATCTTCGCCGCCTCGTTGGCGATGCGGCCGTACTCATAGGCGGTCTTCTGGCCCATCTGCCACGGGCCGTCCATCTCGTTGCCCAGGCACCACAGCTTGATCCCGAAGGGATCCTTCCGGCCGTTCGCGATGCGCATGTCGGAGAACTTGCTGCCCCCCTTATGGTTGGCGTACTCCACGATGTCCCGCGCCTGCTCTGGGCCCCGCGTGCCCAGGTTGATCGCGTACATGACCTCGCTACCCGCCTGCTTCGCCCACTCGTAGAACTCGTGCAGACCCACCTCGTTGGTCTCGGTGGTGAACCAGGCCAGATCCAGGCGCTTCGGACGCTTCTCCCGCGGCCCCACGCTGTCCTCCCAGTTGAAGCCGGAGACGAAGTTGCCGCCCGGATAGCGCACGATGGGCACGCCGATGCGCCGCACCATCTCCAGCACGTCCTTGCGGAAGCCCAGCGCGTCCGCCTGGGGGTGGCCGGGTTCGTAGATGCCGCCGTACACCGCGCGGCCGAGATGCTCGATAAAGGAGCCGTAGATCCGCGGATCGATCCGACCGATCTGGTAATCCCTGTCCAATATCACGCTTGCCTTTTTCATACCGATGATTCACCTCATGTGTTGTTGATGATGACCGTTGCCATTCCGTTGGAAGATTATAGCACACGAATTGCCGCTTGTAAACCACCGTTCCGGTCGGGATTCGTTAAGGCAACACCGCACAGATAAGGTGGTCGGCAGGCGAATGAATTTTTCGTCAGATGCAATTGCAAATTCTGCAGGCTTACTGGAGGTAAGTCAAAGAATTTGCAAGCAGCAGTTGGCGGAAAAGGCATCGCCTGACGCGCCGCCGTTCTGTGCGGTGGTGCCTTAATCCTGCCCCGTGGCGCGCATGGCCCAGAGGGCCTCGCCGTCGGCGGAGAGCGCCGTGATGCAGGTGACGAACGCATCCTGGGTCTCGTCATAGCCCACGTAGCAGCGGCCGCTGTAGTCCACGCCGTCCACGCGAAGCGCGATGCGCCCGTCCTCCCCCGCCTCGAAGCTGCCGCCGGCATCGCCCGCGATGCTTCCGTCCGCGCCGAACTCCGCGGCCACGGATACGTGCTCGGTCAGGTTGACGTCGCGCTCGTGGCGAAGGAGCTTGAACTTGCCCTCGAGCCGGACTTCGGC
>CANQGC010000032.1 GCA_947600345.1 uncultured Clostridia bacterium | reverse complement strand
AGCGATGAAATCCGGCCCGCAGTTCGCGGGCCGGATTTCATCGCTTCCAACCAATGCTTCGGGGGGAGAGGGGCGGCGCCGGTCATTTGAATTTGTCCAGCATCTCCCGGATCTCCTTCGGCCGGGAGACGATGGGCGTGAGCAGCGCCGCGATGGCGATGCCCGCGACCGCCTGCGCCGTGTTGCCCAGCACCTCGCCGACGGCCGCCGCGCCGTAGCCCAGCGGGAACCAGGCGTAGAACAGGTAGCCCACCACCATGATCGCCTCCGCTGGGATGCCCGCTACGATGCAGCGCAGCGGCGTCGCCAGCTTCGGCGCGCGCTTCGAGAGCACCCGGCCCAGCAGCGCCGCGGCCACCGCCACCGCTGCCTTGATGATCAGCGTGCCGGGGGCGTAGTGCACGTAGCCGGTGATCACGTCCGCCAGCGCCGAGCCGATGCCCGCCGCCGCCGCGCCGTAGACCGGGCCGAGCAGGAAGGCGCTCATCAGCACCAGCGCGTCGCCCAGGTTGATGTAGCCGCCGGTGGGCGAGGCGATCTGTATGCAGAGCGTGCTCACGCAGACCATCGAAGCGAACATCGCGGTCAGTATCACGCGAAAGCCGTTGCTCTTCATGGGGAACATCTCCTTTGTATATTACAATACTAGGCGATCGAAAGATTTTCGACAAGCAAAATTGTACAGCAAGCCGCTGGGAATTGCATGGAGATGGCGTGAACTTTGCGTGAAAAGCGAAGAAAGTTGCCCCGCGCCATCGCCTCCCGGCGGCCGCGCCGCGGGCGGCTAGATTCGCAGACCGGCCAGCATCGCCTCCACATCCTCCGCCTCCAGGCCGGTGGCCGCGATGAGGATGAGCTGCGCGCCGCCGGAGAAGAAGTACAGGCGGTACGCCTGCGCCCCGATGGCGCAGCCGAAGCCCGCGCAGCGGTTCGCGCCGAAGCGGAGCTCCCGGGCGGCGTCCGGGTAGCCCAGCAGCGCGCCCGCCGCCTCCCGGGCGGCCTCGAGGCAGCCGGCGTCCGAGTCGATGGCGGCCACGAGCAGCGCGGCGCTCCGATCCGCGCTGGCGGCGGCGAGCAGCGTCTGTGCCGCGCCGGGGTAGTCGGAGAGCACCGCCGCCTCGTAGCCCGCCATTTCCTCGCCGTCCAGCGGCTCCAGGCCCCTGGGGAGCCGCATCTGGAATTCGCCGTCGGAGCATTCCGCCGCGGCCAGAGTGGGCGCACCCAGCGCCCCCGGCAAGAGCCGCCCCGCCAGCAGGATCAGGATCGTACCAAAGATCAGCCGCCGCTTCATTCCATCGCCCCCCGAAGGCAGAATCCCCTCCAATCTGTATGCGCCGCGCCCCGCTCGCAGAATCACACTTAAGGCAACACCGCACAAAACGGCGGCACATCAGGCGATGCCTTTTCCGCCATCTGCTGCTTGCAAATTCCTCGACTTACCTCCAGTAAGCCTTCGGAATTTGCAATTGCATCTGACGAAAAATTCATTCGCCTGCTGACCACCTTATTTGTGCGGTGTTGCCTTAACCTGCGGGAAACGCAATCTGCACTTGTTTCCTTACATGGAAGCTGCTATAATCGTTTACCGGTAAATGATTAACCGGTTAATGGATTGGAGGGATCGCCGTGGAGGAGGAACTGCGGCGCGTCAACGAGCGGCTGCGGCGCGTCAACCGGCGGCAGATGTGCATCATCGACCGCACGGTGGGGGAGCTGGGCATATCGCCCAGCCAGCACTTCGTGCTGATGCAGCTGAGCCGCTCGGGCAGGGTCGCGTCTCAGGCGAAGATGGCGGAGATGCTGCACGTGAGCCCGGCGCGCATCACGCTAGCGATGAAGGGCCTGGAGGCGGAGGGCTACATCGAGCGCGCCAGCGGCGCGGACACCCGCCGCAACGAAATCTCGCTCACGCCGAAGGGCGAGGAGATGGTGCGGGAGAGCTTCGTTCGGTTTCAGAGGCTCAACGAGCAGACCTTCGCGGGCTTCGACGGAGAGGAGCTCTCCCGGCTCGCGGGCTATCTGGACCGGGTGCTGGACAATCTGGATCGGATGGGAGAACAGATGAGGCGAGGTGAAGATCGATGAGAAGATGGCTCCACTACGCGGCGCCCTACAAGAAGTACTTCATACTGGGCCCGCTGTGCATGATCGTCGAGGTCATCGGCGAGATCGTGCTGCCCAGGCTCTACGCCAGCATCATCAACACCGGCGTGGCCGGGAGGAGCGCCGGGCACATCGTGGCGGTGTGCGGGCTGATGATCCTGACCTCGCTTCTGATGATGCTCGGCGGCGTGGGCGGCGCGTGGTTTGGCTCCAAGGCGGCGGTGAACTTCGCGGCGGACCTGCGGCGCGACGTGTTCGCCAAGATCCAGAAGTTCTCCTTTGAGAACATTGACCGCTTCTCCACCGGCTCGCTGGTCACCCGCATGACCAACGACGTGACCCAGCTGATGAACTTCGTCAACATGCTGCTGCGCATGTTCCTGCGCTCGCCCGGCATGCTGATCGGCGCGCTGGTGATGACGATCAACATGAACCCCGGCCTGGCGCGGGTGCTGGCGGTGACGCTGCCGCTATTGCTGATCGTGCAGGCGCTGGTGATCCGCGCGGCGTACCCGCGCTTCACGTCGATGCAGTCCAAGCTGGACGCGCTCAATACCGACATCCAGGAGAACCTGACCGCCGTGCGCGTGGTGAAGTCCTTCGTGCGGGAGGACTTCGAGCAGAACAAGTTCGACGCTGCCAACGGAAACCTGAAGGAGGCGGGCCTGTCCGCCATGCGCATCATGGTCTCGATGATGCCGCTGATGATGCTGATCATGAACCTGACCAGCGTGGCCGTGGTCTGGCTGGGCGGCAACCAGGTGGTCGCCGGCGGCATGCTGGTGGGCGATCTGAGCGCCTTCATCACCTACATCACGCAGATTCTGATGTCGCTGATGATGGTCTCGATGCTGTTCATGGTCTCCTCGCGCTCGATGGCCTCCGCCAAGCGCATCGCCGAAGTGCTCGACGAGAAGGTGGCGCTGAGCGACGAGGGCGCGAAGGAGCCCGAGCTTCGGGTGCAGCGCGGCGACGTGGAGTTCCGCGACGTCTGCTTCCGCTACTACAAGAGCAGCCCCGACCGCGTGCTCGACCGCGTGAGCTTCAGCGTGGGAGCGGGGGAGACGCTGGGCATCATCGGCTCCACCGGCTCCGGCAAGAGCACGCTGGTGTCCATGATCCCGCGCCTCTACGACGTGGACGAGGGCGAGGTGCTGGTGGACGGCGTGGACGTGCGCGACTACAAGCTGGAAAACCTCCGCGCCGGCATCGGCATGGTGCTGCAGAAGAACGTGCTCTTCTCCGGCACCATCGAGGAGAACCTGCGCTGGGGCGACGAGGACGCGAGCATGGACGAGATCGTGCGCGCCTCGGAGTTCGCCCAGGCGGACTCCTTCGTGCGCGGCTTCGCCCAGGGCTATGACAGCGGCATCGACCAGGGCGGCGCGAACGTGTCCGGCGGCCAGAAGCAGCGGCTTTGCATCGCCCGGGCGCTGCTCAAGAAGCCGAAGATACTGATCCTGGACGACTCCACCAGCGCCGTGGACACCGCCACCGAGGCGCGCATCCGCCGGGCGCTGAACACAGAGCTCAGGGGCGCGACGAAGATCATCATCGCCCAGCGCATCTCCTCCGTGATGGAAGCCGACCGGATTCTGGTTTTGGATGAGGGGCGGATCACCGGCATCGGCACCCACGCCGAGCTGATGGAGCGCAACAAGGAGTACCGCGAGATCTACGAGTCCCAGACCTCCGGGGCGCTGGGCGAAGGAAAGGTGGGAGCGTAAATGGCGGGAAGGACTCTGGAAAACCTGCGGGCGCGCTACAACACCGCCGCCCAGGACACTCCCTTCGGCAACAACCGCGGCCCCGGCGCGCGCATGCGCGGTCCGGGCGGCAGGCCCGGCAGGGGCGCCCAGGCCACCGGCCGGCCCAAGGACGCGCGGGGCACCATCGCCCGGGTGTTCTCCTACCTGAAGCGATATAAACTTCGGTTGGTTTTCGTCGTAATCTGCCTGCTGCTGAACACCGGCGCCTCGATGGCGGGCGGCTACCTGCTGCGGCCGATTCTGAACCACATCGCCGACTTCGACATCTCCGCGGCGGAGCGCGTGGCCTACCTTCTGCGGATGCTGATCGTGCTGGCGGCGGCGTACATGACGTCGGTGGTCGCGGCCTTCCTGCAGTACCGGCTGATGGTGGAGGTCTCCCAGGGCGCGGTGGAGCGCATAAGGCGCGACCTGTTCGCCAAGTTGCAGAAGCTGCCGCTCAAGTTCTTCGACGGCCACTCCAACGGCGAGATCATGAGCCGCTTCACCAACGACGTGGACAACATCGGCATGATGCTGGACAACTCCATGGTGGCGATGATTTCCGGCTCGGTCACGCTGATCGGCATGCTGACGATGATGCTGATCACGAATATCTGGCTCACGCTGATTACGGTGGTGTTCATACCGCTGTTCATGCGCCTGACCATGGGCATCATGTCGCGCAGCCGCCGCTACTTCAAGGCCCAGCAGGCGGCGCTGGGCGCGGTGAACGGCTACATCGAGGAGACGGTCGCCGGGCAGAAGGTCGTAAAGGTCTTCGGCCGGGAGGAGATCTGCGAAACAGAATTCGGTCGGTTGAACGACGACCTCCGGCAGAAGCAGATCGGCGCGCTGTTCTTCGGCGGCATCATGGGCCCGATCATGGGCAACACCGCGAAGGTCAGCTACTCGCTCACCGCGGGCATCGGCGGGCTGCTGTGCCTCTTCGGCGGCTTCGACGTGGGCGGCCTGGCCATCTTCGTCAACTACGCCAGTCAGTTCGCCCGGCCGATCAACGAGCTCTCCCAGCAGGTCAACACCGTGCTCTCGGCGCTGGCGGGCGCGGAGCGCGTGTTCCAGATCATGGACGAGAGCCCCGAGGAGCCGGATAAACCGACTGCAGTCGCACCTGTGATCCGCGGCGACGTGGCGCTGGAGGATGTGAGCTTCGGCTACGAGCCGGGCAAGACCATACTCAAGCACATCTCCCTCTACGCCCACCCCGGCCAGAAGATCGCCTTCGTGGGCAGCACCGGCGCGGGAAAGACCACGGTCACAAACCTGCTCAGCCGCTTCTATGATATAGAATCCGGTCGGATTACCATCGACGGCATCGAGATCCACAACATCAAGCGCGACGTGCTGCGGCAAAACATCGCCATGGTGCTCCAGGATACCCACCTGTTCACGGGGACAATCCTGGAGAACATACGATACGGAAGGCTCGACGCTACGGACGAGGAGGTCATCCAGGCGGCCAAGACCGCCAGCGCCCACGGCTTCATCATGCGCCTGGCCGACGGCTACAACACGCGCATCGACGGCGACGGAGCGAACCTGTCCCAGGGCCAGCGGCAGTTGTTGAACATCGCCCGCGCGGCGCTGAGCAAGGCGCCGATCCTGATCCTGGACGAGGCCACGAGCTCGGTCGATACCCGCACCGAGCGCATGATCGAGCGCGGCATGGACCACCTGATGGCGGACCGCACGACCTTCGTCATCGCCCACCGCCTCTCCACCGTGCGCAACGCCAACGCCATCATGGTTTTGGAGAACGGCGAGATCATCGAGCGCGGCGACCACGACGACCTGCTCGCGCAGAAGGGGCGTTACTACGAACTCTACACCGGCAAGCGGGAGCTGAGCTGAAGAGTAACCGCCCGCAGGGGGAGAGGATGGGCAAAAGCCCGCAATTCTGGTGGAATTGCGACCGGATGGGTTACGAACATGGGAATCTTAACCGGAACATAATCGCAAAACAAAAGGACATTAAGTAACCACAGAGGGCGCGCCGCGAAAGGATACTTGCGGCGCGCCCTCCCTGTAAACGCAATATTTTACGGCGGAGAGGGGGATTTGTTGAACGGTATTCGTCAAAATATCAGGTTACAGTTTTGAATTGGAATTTGAATATTAAATTATTAAATCTGGCTGGAAACGCTTTACAGCTCCGCGATTATTTGGTATAATGAGAGTGAAACTTGGATCGGCGTGTAAAATCCAGGTTTCGATGGGAACAAAAGCCATCTGAGCGGGGACTAAATGGTGTGGGGCGTGCCCGCGAGCGACACCCCGGAAAACCATTGGCGGACAGCTCCGGAGGTCTCCGGGCGCGCTCGATGGCCGCGAAATCCAATCCCGCAAGGTATCCCTTCATCATATAGAGGTAACGAGTATTCCGAGAACAGAGCTTTGGAGGTGCGTATCATGACCAGTAGGTTCAAGAAGGTTCTCAGCGCTTTGCTGGCCCTGACTCTGGTTGCTTCCCCCATTGGAGCGTCCTTGGCGGAGGACGTGGAGCTTTTGCAGCAGGAGGAGATCGTGGAGGTCTCCGAATCTGCGCCCGAGATCCGGGTTGAGCCGGAGTCCGAGCCCGAAGTCGAGCCCGAGATCGAGGCTGAGCCCGAGCCCGAGCCCGAACCGGAGCATGAGCAGCTGGTTCCCGAGGATGAGGCGCAGACCGAGGGGGAGGGCGAGGACGCCGAGGCCCCCGAGGCGCAGCTTCCGGAGGCGGACGAGCAGGCGGAGCCCGCCGGGGACGAGGCCGCTCCCCAGGAGCAGCACCCCGTGGTGGCGGAGCCCTCCTACGCCGTGCGGCTGGACGCCAGCAGCGTGGTCAGCCCCGTCTATGTGCCCTTCGGCGCGGAGGAGGGCGAGCTGCCCCTGCCGTCTTCGCTTCCGGCGGAGTTCTCCGACGGCAGCACCGGGGACGTGGCGGTGCTCTGGTTCTGCACCGGCAATACCTTCAATGGCCAGGGCTACATCCCCGAATGCGAGGATCGCGGCGTGGTCTTCTACTTCCAAGCGACTCCGGTCGGAATTGATTGCTCCCCCAGCATGATCCTCCCGGCGGTGACCGTGATGTACGCGCCGCAGTCCCAGGAGGGCGTCGATCACGAGGGCATCCGCTTCGCCGGTACCGACATGTTGATCGCCCAGGGATCGACCGTCACCACCGATGACATCCGAAACGAGAACGGCTACGATCCCTCCTACCGCATCGTCTGCGAGGGCATCATCGAGGCGGGCGAGGACGAAGCGCCGCTTCCGAACCCCGTTCTGCTTCGCGGCGCGATTCGCGGCGGCGTCTATGACGGCGAGATCGAGCTGGCCCGCGGCACCATCCGCGGCGGCACGTTCAACGCCAGGGTCCTGAGCGCGCGCGGCACCATCCACGGCGGCACGTTCGTTGCCGGCATCGGCGGCAGCGAGGGCCAGATCTACGTCACCATCGATGGCGGCGAGTTCCCCGGCGACGTGGGCGACAGCGCGGATGCGGGCTACGTGTTCATCCGGGGCGGCGCGTTCTATGGCGACGTGCGGGCCCGCGAGCTCATCATCGAGGGAGATCCTACCTTCTATAATGCGGACGGCGAGGCGGGCGAGCGCCGCACCGTCACCGTGGGCGCCGACGGCGTGATCGAGGGCGGCGCATTCTACGCGAACGTCCTCAACCGTAACAACATCGCCGGCGGCAGCTTCTACGGCAAGGTGACCAACGGCGGCGCGGGCGAAAGCGCCAGCGTGCTGGGCGGCGAATTCCACGGCGAATTCGAGAACGCCCGGGGCGGCAAAATCTACAGCTACGGCGATGCGCAGACCGGCGCGCGCTTCCTGGAGGGCGCTTCGCTTTCCAACAGCGGCGAGATCGACGCGGGCGAGGCCGTCACATTCTGCGCGGAGATGCGCGTGGTAAACGAGGCGGACGGCGTCATCGCGAGCGGTACCTTCCCCTGCGAGGTCGTCAACCGCGGCACCATACTGGGCGGCAGCTTTGACGGCGGCCTGGTCAACGCGGGCAACATCTACGGCGGCAGCTGCGCGGGCGAGCTCTACAACGAGGGCGGCACCGTCGCGGGCGCGGAGATGATCGGCATGCTGATGTTCAACAGCGGCATGGTGACGCTGGACGGCATCGTCGTGGATCCCGCCGCGAAGACCGCGACCATCGCCAGCGGCAAGCGCGCCACCACCGACGACATCCTCACCGCCATCGGCAGCGACACCGCCGCCTACGTGATCCACAACGAGGGCACGATCACCGGCGGCCAGCGGGAGCTTCCCTATGACTTCGCGCCCGACAGCATCGGCGAGATCACCGGCGGCAGCTTCAGCGGCAAGGTATTCGCGAGCGCGATCACCGGCGGCAGCTTCAGCGGCCCCGTGAAGGCGAACTCCGTCTCCGACGGCAGCTTTGCGGACCGCGTGATCGTGCGCGACAACATCACCGGCGGCAGCTTCGGCGCGGACAGCGTGGTCACCGCGGGCGTCATCGCCGCGGGCACCTTCGACGGCCGCATCACCAGCGCCGAGCGCGAGAAGCTGGGCTACATCACCATCACCGGCGGCACCTTCAACGGCGGCGTGGCCACCGTGGCGGGCGACGGCATCGTCATCAACGGCGGCACATTCAACGGCCCCGTGGGCTACTGCTCCGACGCAAGCAGGAACGCCTTCGACGGCTACGTGAGCATCCGGGCCAAGAGCGGCGTGCCCGCGCCCGAGTTCAACGGCGAATACGTGGGCGGCTACAACGTCATCGTCGAATGCGGCGTCTTCAGCGAGGGCACGAAGGTCGTAATGAACTCGGTCGGCGACCTCGCCGGCGGCGTCTACTACGGCCCCGTCTATTGCAACAACGCCATCACCGGCGGCGAGTTCCACGGCGAGGTGACGATGAATCCCTCCCCGAGGAGTCAGAACGGCCAGATTCACGGCGGTACCTTCTATGGGACGGTCAACAACCGGGAGAACTCCTTCATCAACGAGAAGGGCTACGGCGGGAATCCTCCGCCGAAGTTCCTCGGGGGCGAGATCATCAACGAGGGCGAAATGAATCCCGGCACCGGTGCGGAGTTCGCCAGCGATGTGCAGATCGTCAACCAGCCGAGCGGCAGGATCGCCAGCGGCGTCTATCGCGGCCCGGTGACCAACCTCGGCGCGATCACCGGCGGCGCCTTCTACGCTCCGGTGAAGACCTACAGCCCCATCTCCGGCGCGGCGCTCATGAGCGCGGTGGTCAACGTTCCGGACGACACCATCGAGATCCCCGAAGGGGAGCGCATGAGCATCGCGGAGATCCAGGCGCTGGACGGCTACACGCAGAGCGCCAAGATCATCAACCGGGGCGCGATCTATGCCGGCGGCGCGGAGACGCTGCCCAACGACATTGAGAACCGGGGCACCATCGAGAGCGGCAGCTTCACCGGAGCGATCAAGCTGGTCGGCATGGAGAACAACAAGCTGCTGGAGAACGGCGGAGGCCGCATTAAGGGCGGCACGTTCTCGGGAGCGATCTACAGCTACTACGGCGTGATTTCCGGCGGCACGTTCAACGGAAAGATTCTGACGGAGGGCCAGACCCTGGTGGTCACCATCACGGGCGGCACCTTCCACGAAACCGTGGGCGAGCCCTACAACGGCTACGTGTTCGTCTACCGCGCGGACGGCAAGACGACGAAGTACGGCGCGGGGCACACGCTCGACTCCAGCGGCGCGGTGTTTTACAAGCGGGTCGCGGCGCGCAACCTGAACATCACCTGCGGCACGTTCAACGGGCCGGTCGAGGTGAGCACCGTGGGCATCATCGAGAACGGCCTGTTCAAGGGGCCGGTCACCAGCCACAACATCATCGCCGGCGGCGAGTTCTACGAAGTGGTGAGCGTGTGCAGCGGGCAGAACAGCCACATCGAGGGCGGCCTGTTCCACAAGGGAACGAAGATCGAATCCGGCACCGCCATCCAGCCCGCTTCGAGCGCCAACGGCAGCGCCATCGCCTTCGATGGCGGCGAGATCGCCAACAGCGGCACGATGGATCCGGGCGCGGGCGCGTCCTTCGGCGCGGGCGTCACCATCCAGAACGCCGAGGGCGGCAACATCAAGAGCGGCGTCTATCACGGCCCGGTGATCAACCTCGGCACGATGTCCAACGTGACCCTCTACGGAAACGTCCAGAACGAGGGCAGGATCGTCAATTCGATCGTGAATGGCAAGCTCACCGGCAAGGGCACGGTTTCCCAGGAGGGCGTCGAGCTCGATAGCAAGACCATCACCATTCAGTCCGGCTACAAGATCACCACCGACCAGCTGGCCGGGCTCATGGGCGATAGCCAGAGCGAGTTCACCGTCCTCAATAAGGGCGAGATCACGGGCGGAAGCGCCACGCTGGGCTGCACGGTCAAGGGCGGCGCGATCCGCGGCGGCCACTTCACCGGCGCCGTATACGCCTTCGCGATCTACGACGGCATCTTCGACGCAAACGTCTACGTGAAGGTCATCAACGGCGGCACGTTCAATGGAAGCGTTCGCGACTTCAACAAGAGCAGCGCGGCGGGCATCACCATCGATGGCATGACCTACACCGGCGGCCTGTCCGTCAACGGCGGCAGCTTTAAGGGAACGCTCGGCGGCCAGAGCCGGGACGACGCCATCTTCATCCACGGCGGCGACTTTGCCAGCTGCCAGGGCCTGAACGTCTGGAACCTGACGATCGACGCCTCGCTGACCGGCAGCGTCACCTTCGGCTGCCCGGTGGACTTCACTGTGGGCAGCATCGACGGCGGCACGTTTACCAACACCGTCACGAACCGGAACAACATCAAGGGCGGCGTGTTCAACGGAAAGGTCATCAACTACGACGTCATCGCGAGCGGAACCTTTAACGGCGGAATCGAGAACCACAGCTGCGTCAAGGGCATGGATTCCTACAAGTACAGCGTGGGAGCGCAGGGCCCGGATGGCAAGTGGGTCGTCGAGACCCGCACCGAGCCGCTGGGCGGCACCCTCCTGAACTGCGAGGTTACGAACGTCGACGGCGGCTGGGTCGAGAGCAGCGTCACCTGGGGCAGCAACAAGCGCCCGAGCGGCGCGGGCCCGACCTACGTGCAGGCCTTTGTCGGCAATGTCGACGGCACCTACCGCATCTACAACGGCCACGAGTTCCAGTACGGCCAGAGCGTCAAGACCAGCCTGGCCAGCCTCGACGCCGCCCAGAGCACGAAGAGCACGTGGACCTATCTGGATGGCGATCCGATCGGAGACGGCGCGACCATCTCCCTGGATCCGATGCAGAACCTCTTCCTGCGCGAGTCCAGCTTCAACATCCAGAACGGCGTGCTGGAGCTCGACGGCGGATGGAGCAGCGAGGGCGGCGAACCCAGCGCCAACTTCACCTCCGTGCACATCCCGGCGGGCGCGACCGTCTCCGCGGGCGACTGGACGCATCCGGTGATCAACGACGGCACGATCACCGGCGGCAGCTTCGTCAATATCACCAACCGCGGCACGATCAGGAACGCCGGCATCAAGGGCAACATCACCGCCGAGAAGGGCACCATCGAGGGCTGCAACTTCGGCGCGAGCGCGAAGGTTGTAAGCATCGGCACCGGCGCGAGCATACGCGTTAGCTTCACCGCTGCCGGGGAGACGCACTCCGGCCAGTACGGCGCCAATGTGCTCGATGCGCTCAACGCCGTGCGGAAGCCCGACTCCGGCTACCAGTGGTACAACATCGACGCAGCGCGCGTGGTCTCTTCGAGCGATACCTTCGGACTGAACGCATGCAGCTACGAGATTCGCTCCATGCCCGCGCCGGAGATCATCTGGCCGGTGGACGCCGCGATGGCCATCAACTGCAAGCTGTCCACCGCCAGCTTCACCGACCGGGATCCCAACGGAAGCTTCGCCTGGGCCAATCCCAATACGATCGTCAAGTCCGCGGGCAAGCAGTACTACGACATGATCTTTACGCCGGACGCGGGCAGCCGCTACAACTACGCCGAGATGCAGGTTCGCAAGTCCGTGCCCGTGCAGGTTTCCGAGCGCATCATCACCGTCCGGGTGAACTCCGCGACGAAGCTGTTCGGCGACCCGGATCCGGACTTCAGCTGTAGCATCACCGGCCTCGATTCGAGCAAGGGCGAGAGCATAAACCGGCTGTTCAGGCGAGAGGCAGGAAACAACGTCGGCACCTATGAGATCACCGCGGACGTGCGCTCCTGCCCCGCCGGATGCACCGTGCAGGTGATTCCGGGAACGCTCACCATTGAGCCCCGGCCTCTGAACGCCGCCGTGATCACGATCACGGAGGGGAGCAAGAAGTACTATCCGGCCGACCGCTACACGAAGAGCTACACCGGCGCCGCGATTGCGCCCAGCATCCAGGTCAGCTTCATCGCCAAGGCGCTGGTGGAGGGCACGGACTACAGGCTGAGCTATCGGGACAACACCGAGCCCGGCACCGCCTACATCGACATTGCGGGCATCGGCAACTACAGCGGCCAGGCCTACCGGATGTTCTACATCAGCGCCGGAAGGGCGACGCTGAACATTGAATCCTGCTCCAAGGAGTACGGCGATCCCGATCCCGAATTCCACGCCACTCTGTCCGGCGTGGCTGATCCCTCGCTGGTGCGCTACGAGCTCTATCGCCTGCCCGGCGAGAACGTGGGCACCTACTCGATCCTGAAGCGCAACGTCAGCGGGCCGTTCGAGCTGGACATCAAGGGCGGCATACTGACCATCCAGCCGAAGCAGCTGCCCTCCGACATCAGCGCTCCCGAGCCGCAGACCTACACGGGCGCGGCCATCACCCCCAAGGTGGCGGTGCGCGCGAACGGCAGGGAGCTGACCGAGGGCGTGGACTACACGCTCAGCTATGAGAACAACGTGAAGGCCGGAAATGCTTCGGTGATCGTCACCGGCAAGGGCAACTATGCGGGAACCCAGCGCGTGACGTTCGTCATCCAGCCCGCCAAGGCGGAGATCGCGGCCGTATCCACCACCAAGAACCTGGAGGAGCCCGATCCTCGCTTCACCGCCAACGTCACCGGCGCGAAGGGCGCCGACAAGCTCAACTATACATTCAAGCGCGAGGAAGGAGAGGAGCTGGGCGAATACGCCATCAACGTGATCCCCGGCGACAACCCGAACTACGAGATCACGACCGTTCCCGGCGTGCTGACCATACTGCCGGTGGTGACGCGCATCACGCTCACGCCGGACCGCCTGGAGCTGGACGAGGGCGCGCGCGAAGCGCTGCGCTACGAGTTCTATCCCGACGTGGCCACCGCCGAGGTGCGCTACGCCTCCGCCGACCAGAGCGTCGCCACCGTGGATGGAAGCGGCAACGTTCTCGCGGTGCAGGCCGGCGAGACCACCATTACCGCAACCACCGACAATGGCAAGACCGCGGTGTGCGAGGTCGCGGTGCGGCCCGTGGCGAAGGAGCTCGTGCTGGCGAACGGCGAGAGCGCGAAGCTGACCGTCGAGAAGCGCAAGGTTACCAGCTATGCCAGCAACAATGACGAGATTGCCACCGTGGACAACAAGGGCAGCGTCACCGCCCACAAGGTCGGCTCCGTGGAGATCATGGCCAAGGCCGGCAGCGTGGAGGTGGGCAAGTGGACCCTCGAGGTCACGCCCGCGCCGACCAAGGTCATCCTCTCCCAGGAGAGCGCGGACCTGGGCGTGGGGCAGACCATCCAGCTCAGCGCGACCACGGACGAGGGCTCCAATGAGATCGAGTGGAGCAGCAGTAAGGCCAGCGTCGCGAGCGTCGACGCCAGCGGCCGCGTCACCGCCAGTAAGGCGGGCAGCGCCGTCATCACCGCCAAGAGCTACAACGGCAAGACCGCTAGCTGCAAGGTGACTGTCACAAAGGCGCCGACCTCCGTGAAGCTGAGCGTCAAAACCGCGAAGCTCGGCGTGGGGGATCGCCTGCCGGTGACCATCACCGTGGGCGGCGGCAAGAGCGAGCTCGACTGCGTGAGCACCAATCCCGGCATCGCGATCATCGAGGATGAGAAGATTGTGGGCGTCGGAGTCGGCACCGCGACCATTACCGTGAGCACCTACAACGGCAAGTCCGCGAGCTGCACGGTGACCGTGGCGCCCCAGCCCACCTCCGTCAGCCTGGGCGAGGATGTACAGCTGGGCGAGAAGCAGAGCCTGACGCTGCCCGTGCAGCTCGAACCCCGCGGCGCCTACGCCACGCTCTCGTTCAGCAGCTCAAACAGCAACGTCGTCAGCGTGGACGACAAGGGCACGGTGAAGGGCGCAAAGGGCGGCAGCGCCACGATTACGGTGCGCACGCACAACGGCCTGGAGGCCAGCGTGAACGTGAGCGTCAAGGGCAAACCCACGGGCGTGAAGCTGTCCGCCAAGAAGGCGAGCATCGGCGCGGGCCAGACCTACCAGCTCAGCGCGGAGGCCCTCGGCGCGGAGTGCGAGATCGAGTGGAGCAGCGGAAAGAAGAGCGTCGCCACGGTCGATGAGAATGGCCTGGTCACCGCCCTCAAGGCCGGTACCGCCAAGATCACCGCGAAGACCTACAACAATAAGAAGGCCACGTGCACGATTACCGTCACGAAGGCGCCGACCTCCATCAAGCTGAACCTGACCAGCGTGGCGCTGGGCGCGGGAGAGCAGAGCGAGAAGCTGAAGGTCACGCTGAGCAAGAAGACCTCCAGCAGCATCCGCTACAGCTTCGACCGTGAAGGCATCGCCGAGTATGACGAGCAGAGCGGCAGGATCGTGGCCATCGCCCCCGGCACCGCCGTGCTGACCGCTTCGACCTACAACGGCCTGAGCGCCACCTGCGCCGTGACCGTCCTGGCGAAGCCGAAGACCATCGACCTGGGCGAGGACCAGAGCCTGAAGGTCAAGAAGAGCCTGACGCTGAGCCCGAAGTTTGGCGAGGGCGAGGGCGGCAGCGTGACCTATGCGACCAGCAACAAGAAGATCGCCACGGTGGACGCCAGCGGCAAGGTAAAGGCCAAGAAGGCCGGCACCGTCACCATCACGGCGACGACCTACAACGGAGTTAGCGATACCGTTACCATCACCGTAACGAAGAAGTGAGGTACGGACAATAATCCAAACCAAGCGCCCCGGCGAGCAATCGCCGGGGCGCGCGGCATGTATGGGGATTGCGGATCGACGCCGGGCCGCCTTGCGCGGACCGTGCCGGTGGAGCGATGCCGGGCGAATCGCGCGCTGTCCTTCCGCTTCCGTCGGGTGCTGGGGCGGGGATGCGCAACATCCCCGCCCGCCATTCCTCGCGGGCGGAGGGCCGGGGAGTAGCTGCGCAGCGCTTCATTCTGAGCGGGAAGGGGAGGAGGCTGCGCGCCTCCGCGATTCTATGGAGCGGCGGAGCGGCTCCCCAATTCCGGCAGCGCATCCGGGCAAAGGAATCCGCCAGCCGGATGCGCCGGCTGGCGGATGGGAATCGCGGCGCGGATGATGTGCGCGGGCGATGGATTTGGGGGAATCTGCCGCGGGGGACGGGATCAGTCGTCCCGGTCCATGTCCCAGTCGAGGATATCCCCGGAGTTGGCGTCGATTTCGTACTCGAATTCGATGCCGTCGCACCGGAATTCGATCTCGTAGACCAGCCTGCCGTCGTCGCGGTCGAGCTTGGCCTTGGTATACTTGACCTTTCCGCCGAGCTCCGCTCTGCCCCTGGCGTGGTCGAGCGCGATGGCCTTCGCATCGTCCAGGCTGATGGCGGCCGTGCCGGAGGAGAGCTTCTTCTTTTCGAAGTCCTTGACCTTGCCGTTGAAGGCGTTGATCTCGACCTCAAATTTGTACTTCGCGGTCTGGAACTCGATGTCCCACTCGTCCTCGTCGAGCTGAACCTTCAGCCACTTCTCGACGTCGGCCTCCTTCACGCCGGCCTTCTTGAGCGCCGCGGCCTTGGCCTTGTCCTCGGCGATGGGCTCCTTGGGCAGCGCCTTCTTTTCGAAGTCCTTGACCTTGCCGGTGTAGGCGTTGACCTCGACCTCGAACCGGTACTTCGCGGTCTGGAACTCGACGTCCCACTCGTCGCCCTCGAGCTGCACCTTCAGCCACTGCTTCACGGCGGAGCTCTTGACGCCGGCCTTCTTGAGCGCCGCGGCCTTGGCCTTGTCCTCGGAGATGGCCTGCCGGACGATCTCCTCGGTCTCATAGGAGAGGATCGCGGCGCTGTAGGCGTCGACTTCTACCTCGTACTTGGCGCTCTCGGTCTTGAATTCCACGTCCCACTCGTCGCCGTCGAGCTTTACCTTAATCCACTTCTTCACGGCCGAGCTCTTGATTCCGGCCTTCTCCAGCGCCGCGGCCTTGGCCTTGTCCTTGGAGATCTTGGTCTTGATCTCCTCCTTGTCGAAGTCCTCCACCGCGCCGGTGACGGCGTTGATCTCGACTTCAAAGAGATACTTCTTGGTCTTGAACTCCACGTCCCACTCCTGGTCGCCGTCGTCGTCCCAGTTGTCGAGCTTGACCTTGACCCACTTCTTTACGGCGGAGCTCTTCACGCCCGCCTGTTTCAGCGCGATGCTCTTGGCCTGCTTCTTACTGATGCTTCCCCCCGCTGCGAGGGCCGTCACGGAGCTCATCAGCAGAGCGACGATCAGGCCCAGTATGGCCAGCGATTTGAGAGTTCTCTTGGTGGTGCGCTTCACGATGTTCATCTCCTTTTGCGGTATGTACGGTCGCCCTTGCTCCCGTCGATGCCATGCTATCACAAAAAGATTAGAAGAGGATTAGAAAAGCGCTGCCCTCACCGATTTTGCTCGTCACGCTGGCCTCCGCGCCGTGCAGCAGCGCGATCTGGCGCACCATGGACAGGCCCAGGCCGGTGGATTCCCCGCTCTCCCGGGCGTTTCCGGCGCGATAGAAGCGGTTCCAGATGTTGGGCAAATCCTCCTCGCGAATTCCGATGCCGTCGTCCCGCACGGAGAGGGCGATGTGCTCGCCCTCGCGGCAGACCTGCACCCAGATGTTTCCGGGCTCCCTGCCGTACTGGTAGGCGTTGGCCACCAGGTTGCGGATCAGCCGCTCCAGCAGGCCCCGGTCGCCGCGAACGCGCAGGCCCTCGTCCAGCTCCGCGTGCAGCGCGATGTTTCGCTTGCCCAGCCTCTGCTGCTCCCGGCAGACCTCGCCCGCCAGCACGCGGATAATATGTCGGGGAACCCAGTACCACAGAGTAGTCATACCCCAACTGCTTGGCAATACGGTGTC
>CANQGC010000031.1 GCA_947600345.1 uncultured Clostridia bacterium | reverse complement strand
AGCAAGGTGCGCGACCTGTTCAAGCAGGCGGGCGAGAAGGCGCCGTGCATCGTGTTCATCGACGAGATCGACACCATCGGCAAGAAGCGCGACAGCGGCAAGGGCATCGGCGGCAACGACGAGCGCGAGCAGACGCTCAACCAGCTGCTGACCGAGATGGACGGCTTCGACGCCACCAAGGGCGTGGTCATACTCGCCGCCACCAACCGCCCCGAGACCCTCGACCCGGCGCTGCTGCGCCCCGGCCGCTTCGACCGCCGCGTGCCCGTGGAGCTGCCCGACCTGAAGGGCCGCGAGGCCATCCTCAAGCTCCACGCGAAGAAGGTCAAGCTCGGCGGCGACTGCGACTTCAACGTCGTCGCGCGCATGACCCCCGGCGCCTCCGGCGCGGAGCTGGCCAACATCGTCAACGAGGCCGCGCTGGGCGCGGTGCGCCACGGCAGGAGGGCCGTGACCCAGGCCGATCTGCAGGAGGCCGTGGACACCATACTCGCAGGCGCGCAGAAGAAGAACGCCATACTGAGCGACAAGGAGAAGATGATCGTGGCCTACCACGAGGTCGGCCACGCGCTGGTGGCGGCGCTGCAGAGCCACTCCGCGCCGGTGCAGAAGATCACCATCGTGCCGCGCACCTCCGGCGCGCTGGGCTTCACCATGCAGGTGGAGGACGGCGACCACGCGCTGATGAGCAAGGAGGAGCTGCTCGCCAAGATCGCCACGTTCACCGGCGGCCGCGCGGCGGAGGAGGCGGTGTTCGGCTCCGTCACCACCGGCGCGAGCAACGACATCGAGCAGGCGACCAAGCTCGCCCGGGCGATGATCACCCGCTACGGCATGAGCGAGGACTTCGACATGGTGGCGCTGGAGACGATCAACGGCGCGTACCTGGGCGGCGACGCCAGCCTGGCCTGCAGCGAGCAGACCGCCGCGTCCGTGGATGCCAAGGTCGTAGAGCTGGTCAAGGCCCAGCACGAGAAGGCGCTGGGGCTGCTGCGCGACAACCGCGCCAAGCTGGACGAGATCAGCCGCTACCTCTACGAGAGGGAGACCATCACCGGCCAGGAGTTCATGGACATATTAGAGAAGTGAGCGAAGCCGCCGAAGGCCCGGTGGAACCCCTGCCCGCGGCAAACCTGAAGGTTTGCCGCGGGCAACGTTTTTCTTCGGAGGACCGAACCCCTCGAGCGGCGCGGGCCACATTCCCCGGCACCCTCGCATCGGCGCGCAAAAAGTTGTAAATTCGTTTGGAGAAATCAGAAAATCGTGTGGACTTTTTCCTGTGAAAATGGTATAGTTTATGTATATATTGGACAGTGGCAGCGCTTCCGCTCCGCCTGGATGCGCGCCGGAAGGGGCGAGTCTATGAGTGAGCTATTGAAAATGGTGGGCATCGGCAAGAGCTTCGGCCCCGTGCGCGCGCTCGACAAGGTCGACCTCACGCTCAACGCGGGCGAGGTTCTGGCGCTGATGGGCGAGAACGGCGCGGGCAAGAGCACGCTGATGAACATCCTGTCCGGTTCCCTCGTCCACTACGAGGGCGAAATCTACATCGACGGCAAGCGCGAGCAGATCGGCAGCCCGCTGGCGGCCCGGGCGCTGGGCATCGCGAAGATCCACCAGGAGCTGCAGATGGTCAAGGAGCTCTCCATCGCGGAGAACATGTTCATGGGCCGCGAGATCATCAAGACGCTCAACCTGGTGGACAAGCACGCCCAGGAGGAGGAGGCCGCGAAGTACCTCAAGCTCCTGGACCTGGATCTGAACCCCAGGCGCCTGGTCAAGACGCTGCGCGTGGGCGAGCAGCAGATGGTGGAGATCGCCAAGGCGATTTCCCTGAACGCCCGCATACTGATCATGGACGAGCCCACCTCGGCCATCTCCAAGGCCGAGACGGAGCAGCTCTTCCACGTGATCCGCCGCCTGGCCTCCGAGGGCGTGGGCATCATCTACATCACCCACCGCATGGAGGAGGTCTTCGAGATCGCCGACCGGCTGACGGTGCTGCGCGACGGCCAGTACATCGGCACCGTCGACGCCGCGGACACGGACCGCAACCGCATCATCTCCATGATGGTGGGCCGGGAGATCTCGGACATGTACCCGAAGAACCAGGTGCCCATCGGCGAAGAGGTGCTGCGGGTGGAGCACATGAGCCTCAAGATTCGGGACGGCTCCTCCAGCCGCCCGCTGACGGACGTATCCTTCTCGCTGCGCAAGGGCGAGGTGCTGGGCATCGCGGGCCTGCTGGGCGCGGGGCGCTCCGAAATCTGCGAGTGCCTCTTCGGCGTGCATCCCAACGGCGCGACCGGCGATATCTACATCGAGGGCCAGAAGGTCGACATCCGCTCCCCCCGGGACGCCATCGACAAGGGCCTGGCCTTCGCCACCGAGGATCGCAAGGGCAAGGGGCTGGTGCTGTTCCGCTCCATCGGCGAGAACATGTCGCTGCCGCTGCTCAAGCGCTTCACGAAGGGCATCACGATGGATTTGAAGGCCGAGAAGGCCGAGTGGGACGTGCAGATGGACGGCATGCGCATCAAGGCCCCCAGCGTGCACACCCTCTGCCAGACGCTCTCCGGCGGCAACCAGCAGAAGGTGGTGCTCGGGCGCTGGATGATCACGCATCCCAAGGTCCTGCTGCTGGACGAGCCGACGCGCGGCATCGACGTGGGCGCGAAGGCCGAGATCTACCAGATGATCACGGACCTGGCCGGTCAGGGCATCGGCATCATCGTGATCTCCTCGGAGCTGCCGGAGATCATCGGCATCTCCGACCGCATCCTCACGCTGTGTGAGGGCCGGATCACCGGAGAGTTCAGCCGCGAGGAGGCCACGCAGGAGAAGCTATTGTACGCCGCCACGCTGAGAGAGGGGGAGAGCGCATGAGCCAGAGCAAGACCCAGGCCGCCAAGAAGCCTACATTGAAGGAATTCGTACTCAAATCCCAGAGCTACATCGCGCTGGTGGCGTTGTTCATCATCGGCTCCATCACCTGCGTGCGCAACGGCCGCAACATGTTCCTGAGCGTCACGAACATCATGAACCTGCTGCGCGCCGTGTCCGAGACCGGCATACTGGCCATCGGCATGACGATGATCATACTGCTGGGCGACATCGACCTGTCCGTCGGCTCGGTGGTGGGCCTGGTTTCCACGGGCTCGGCGGCGCTGATGGTCTACAACGGCCTGGGCTTCGTGCCCATGGTGCTGCTCTGCCTGCTGATGGGCATCGTATACGGCCTGTTCAACGGCTTCGTGGTCACGAAGATGAAGATTCAGGCCTTCGTCGTGACGCTGGCTTCGATGAACATCGCCCGCGGCCTGGCGCGACTCTGGTCCGGCGGCGCGGGCATACCGCTGACCTACGGCGAGGGTGAGGGCCTGGCGGCCCCGGCCTTCGGCTATCTGAGCAAGCGCATCGGCGGCATCGTGCCGGTGCCGGCGGTGATCTTCCTGGTGCTGTGGGCGATCTTCTGGTTCGTGCTGAGCAAGACGCGCTTCGGTCGCCAGATCTACGCCACCGGCGGCAACCCCACCGCGGCGCACCTGTCGGGCATCAAGACCAACCGCGTGAAGATGCTGGCGTTCATGTTCTCGGGCCTGCTGGCCTCCATCGCCGGCATGATCCACTCGGCGCAGATCAGCCAGGGCGGCCCGAACGAGGGCCAGAGCTACGAGATGTACGCCGTCGCGGCGGTCGCCATCGGCGGCACCTCCATGGCCGGCGGCAAGGGCACCATGTTTGGAACGCTGGTCGGCGCGCTGATCTTCGGCATGCTGGACAACATCATGGGCCTGAACGGCATCAACTCGAACATCCAGCTGGTGGTCAAGGGCTTCCTGATCATACTGTCGGTGTTCATGCAGGCCGTGCGCAAGGAGGACTAGCCGCGAAGGCTTGGCGCTCCTACGCAAGGAGCGAAGCGATTTCATGGCCCGATGGGCCTGAAAATAAAAAAAGGAGGAACCGAGTCCATGAAGAAAGTCCTTACCATCCTGCTGGCGCTGGTCCTGGTGGCCAGCCTCTCCACCGTGTTCGCGGAGGAAGAGCAGCACTTCGTCATCGGCATGTCCCAGTGCAACCTGGGCGAGCCCTGGCGCGTCGCCATGAACGACCAGATCGCCGCCGCCGCGGCCGAGTATCCGATGTTTGAGGTCATCTACGCCGACGCCGCGCAGGACAACTCCAAGCAGATCGCCGACATCGAGAACTTCATCCAGATGGGCGTCGATTTGCTGATCGCCTCCCCGAACGAGATGGAGCCCCTGACCGAGGTCATCAACCGCGCCTATAACAGCGGCATCCCGGTCATCCTGCTGGACCGCAAGATCAGCAATGACGGCTACACCCAGTTCATCGGCGCCGACAACGTCTACATCGGACGCGTCTGCGGCGAGTACGTGGCCGACACCCTGCTGCCCGACGGCGGCAAGATCTGCGAGATCGAGGGCCTGGCCGGCACCTCCGGCGGCATCGAGCGCGACCAGGGCTTCCGCGAGGGCATCGCGAAGAACCCGAACCTGGAGATCATCGCCCACAACAACGCCGACTGGCTGCGTGAGAAGGCCATCACCGTCGCCGAGGAGATGCTCCAGGTGAACGATCAGATCGACCTGTTCTTCTGCCTGAACGACCCCATGGCTGAGGGCGCCTACATCGCCGCCACCAACGCTGGCCGCGAGAAGGACATGAAGTTCATCGGCGTCGACGGTCTGCCGACCCCCGACGGCGGCATCCGCAGCGTCATGGACGGCCGTCTGAGCCTGACCATGGTGTACCCGACCGGCGGCCGCGAGGCGATTGAGAGCGCCTACAAGCTGCTCGTGGAGGGCGAAGAGCTCGAGAAGGACGTCACCCTCGGCACCGAGGTCGTGACCCCCGAGAACGCGGAGGAAGTGCTGGCCAAGTACGGCGGCTGATTTCCAAGGCGAAATCCTGCATGAATCCGTGCGCGGATTCACACATGCGAAAGGGACGGCTCCGGCCGTCCCTTTTGCGCGGTTCTTGACAATCCCGAGGCCCGTTTGTATAATTTAATGGTATGAATGGGTAATTATGCCTATGTTAGGGGATAGGGGTGTGGAATCATGAAGAGAAGGCTCGCCGCTCTGATCCTGACCTGTCTGCTGGTTCTTCAACTGGCGGGCTGCAGCCCAGCGGCGGAGACGGGCTCGCAGGGGAGCGAGGGGGAATCCGCCCAGGCGCGGGTTCCGGTGACCATGCTGTACGCCCTCGACCTGTCCCACTTTGAGGCGCTGGTGGAGGAGACGTACCCCGACATCGACCTGCAGATCGAGCGCAACGCCCCGGCCACCATTGACGGGGAGAGCGAGCGCCGCCTGCGCACCGGCCACGGCTCCGACATCATCACCACCTCGATGCCCACCGGCGACGTGAAGAACTACGCCCTGGATCTGAGCGCGCAGAGCTTCGCCTCCGCCTATCAGGCCGGCATCTCCCGGAGCCTGTTGATCGGCGGCAAGACGCTGTTTCTGCCCCTGCCCGGCCAGTATTCCGGCTACATCTACAACGGCACGCTGGCGAACCGGGCTGGGGTGGCCGAGCCGCCCGCCAACACCGGCGAGCTGCTCAGCATGCTGGACGCGGCGGCCGCCCAGGGGCTGGGCATGGGAAGCGACGGCGTGCTGTTTGCCATCGAATCCACCGATATGACCAACGTATCCTCCTATTTCATCGGCGCCCAGGTTCCCGACTTCCTGGGCCTGTCCGAGGGCGTGGTCTGGCGGGAGCGCCTCACCAGGCGGGAGGACAGCTTCTCCAACGGCATGAACCACGGCCTGGATCTGTCCGTCGCCATGGCGGAAAGGGGCTACCTGAATCCCGCCCGCATCTACAACTTCCGGGGCAATGAGACCCCCGTTCTGGATCGGATGCTGAACGGCACCCTGCTGCTCACCTACAGCACGGTTCAATTCCTGGACACGCTGAACGCCGAGAGCGACGAATACGAGTTCGCCATGCTCCCCTTCCTCAGCGAGGGGGACAACCATTCCTGGACGACCGCGGCCCCCGCCGCCTTCCTGGGCCTGAACGCCGAGCTGGCCGAGCCGGGCAGGGAGGACGCTCTCGACGCCGCCCTGCGGGTGCTTGCCCTGCTGTCCACCCCGGAGGGTCAGGCCGCCTTCATCCAGGACATCGGCGCATCCCAGTCCTATCTGGCCGCGGAGGTTCCCTCCCCCATCGAGATTCCCGGCGGGCTGGCGGACTGCGTGTCGGAGGGCTATGTGTACAACGTCCAGTTCCCCGCCAAGCTGCTCTACTACTACGGCCGCAACATGATCTCCGTGCTCAACGGGGAGCTCTCCCTGGAGGAGGCCCTGGCCAACGTGGACCGCTACTTCCTGGAGGGCGACGAGGAGGTGGAGTACGACCAGACCCTCATCGGCGTGGTGGCGGGCGACATGATCTACGAGAACTACAACGTCCGCCGGGAGGAGACGGGCATCGGCGACCTGGTCGCCGACGCCATTCGGGAGCTGACCGGAGCGGACATGGCCTTCGCCAACGGCGGCGCGATCCGGGGCAGCCTCTACGAGGGCAACGTATTCGGCAGCGACCTGGATGTGGTGTGTCCCTACGACAACCCCCTCGTGGTGCTGGAGGTGAGGGGCAGCGTGATCCGGGAGATGCTGGCCAACGGGCTGACCCTGATCGACCAGGAGAGCGGCATCCCCGGCGGGCGCTTCCTGAACGCCTCCGGCCTGTGCTACTCCTACCGCGCCCCCGAGGGAGGAAAGCCCGCGGAGCTGCTGGACATCACCATGCCGGACGGCTCCCCCTTCGATGAGACCGGGACCTACACCATCGCGATCACCTCCTACATGTGCGGGGCCGACGGCTACCTGGACAACAACGGCGACGGCTTCACCATGCTCAACGTGTACAGCGATACCGCTCCGCTGGCGGAGGACGTCAAGCTGGTGCGGGAGACGGACAAGACCTTCGGCGACGCCCTCCAGCTCTACTTCCAGAACCACAACGGCGAGGCGATCCTGCTCCAGCCGGAGGGGCGCATCAAGGTGGTGAGCGGCGGTGACTGAGCACAAGCGGAGACCTCGCCTGCCCTACCTGCTGCTCACCGCGCTCATATTCGCCATCTGCGCCGGATGCTTTCGCTGGCTGATCCAGTCTTCCGCGAAGATCACGCTGTCCTCCGGCGCGGAGCTGAACCGAATGTACCTGCGGGAGATGACCGCCCAGATCAACAGCCACTTCGAGACCGGCCTCAACGCCCGCTTCTCCGCGCTGCAAACCATTGCCAGAAGCGTCAACGGCGAGGATCTGGCGGATCAGGCCGCGCTGGCCGCCTTCCTCACAGAGGCGGAGGAGGTCAACGACTTCCAGTTCATGGCCTTCCTGGACGAGGACGGGCTCTACTACAGCGCCGAGGGCGTGCGGCCCGCCGCCTCCCGGCTCAGCTTCCTGGCGAATCTGCTCCAGGGGGAGAGCAATCAGATCTCCTACAGCGAGGCGCTGGCCAGCGAGAACATGATCGTCATGGGCGTCACCATCGATCCGGTCGCCTTCGGCGACAGCACCTTCGTGGCCATGCTGGCCGGGCTGACCAGCGAATCCTTCAGCTCCCGGCTGGCGCTGCAGAACCCCGAGGCCCAGACCTACGCCAGCATCGTCACCCAGGCGGGCAGCTTCATCGTCCACAACACCTTCAACGACGACCTCCCGGCGGGCACGAACATACTCTCCAAGCTGGAGGCCTACGCCTCCTTCAACGAGGGCTACTCGCTGGAGCAGGTGCGCGCCGACTTCGCCTCCCGCGCGCCGGGCATGACCATCTTCCGCGCCGAAGGCAGCCTGCAGTGCATGTACTACGCCCCGATCGAGGGAACCGACTGGCTGATGCTGTTGGACATCCCCTACGAGGTGATCGACCAGATGGTGGCCGGGCAGACCAGGCGGCTGAACGGGAACGCGCTGATCGTGCTGGCGATCATACTGGCCTCCCTCTCGATCCTGTTCCTGGCCTACTACTTCAACCTGCAGCAGCACACCCGGGCGCTGGAGCAGGCCAACGCCGCCGCCGTGGCCGCCCAGGAGCGGGCGGAGAGCGCCAACCGGGCCAAGAGCGAGTTTCTCAGCCGCATGAGCCACGAGATTCGAACGCCCATGAACGGCATCATCGGCATGAGCACCATCGCCCGGCAGAACCTGGACGACCCGGCCAGGGTGGAGGATTGCCTGAAGAAGGTGTCCCTGTCCTCCCAGCACCTGCTGGCCCTGATCAACGACGTGCTGGACATGTCCAAGATCGAGAGCGGCAAGCTGGAGATGAAGTACGAGCCCTTCGACCTGCGCCTCTTCCTGGAGAGTCTGGTTAGCGTGTACCGGACCCAGGCGGAGGCCAAGGGCATCCGCTTCGAGGTCGCACTCACCGGGCGGGTGGACGAGACGATCGTCGGGGATTCCCTGCGGCTGAACCAGATCCTGTCCAACCTGCTGTCCAACGCCATCAAGTTCACCTCCGAGGGGAGGATCACGCTGCGCGTCGCCGAGGAGAGGCGCGAGGGGGACCGCCTCTGGCTGCAGTTCCAGGTGTCGGACACCGGCGTCGGCATCCAGCGGGAGAACTTCGACAAGATCTTCGAACCCTTCGAGCAGGAGGACTCCGGCGTGGCTCACAGGTTCGGCGGCACCGGACTGGGCCTGTCCATCGTGAAGCGCTTCACCGAGATGATGGGCGGCAGCGTGGCGCTGGAGAGCGTCTACGGGGAGGGCAGCACCTTCTCCGTGCGCGTCCCCTTCGCCACGGTGGAGGGAGCCCGGGCCATCGCCTGGGAGGAGGGCCCGGCGGCCTCCGGCAGGAGCGCCCCCGAGAAGAAGTATGACTTCCAGGGAAAGCGCATCCTGCTGGCCGAGGACAACGAACTCAATCGGGAGATCGCCGTGGAGCTGCTGGGCGAGGAGACCGGAGCCGAGATCGTGGAGGCCGAGGACGGCGCGCAGGCCGTGGAGCTCTTCCAGCGGTCCAGGCCCGGCGACTTCGACCTGATCCTGATGGACATCCAGATGCCCCGCATGGACGGCTACGCCGCCACCCGAGCCATCCGAGCCATGAACCGGCCGGACGCCAAGGCCATACCGATCCTGGCCATGACCGCCAACGCCTTCGCCGAGGATGCGCAGAAGTGCCGCCAGGCCGGCATGGACGCCCACATCCCCAAGCCCCTGGAGATCGCCACCGTGTACGCCAGGCTGAACGAGATCCTGACCGGGCGAAAGGGAGCCCATTGACCGGGAAGCGCGAGAATCTAAATGGTTGATGAAGGGACGGCCCGAGCCGTCCCTTTCGATTATAAATAAAGACTTCTTCGATCGCGGCCCTCCGTCTTAAGGCAACACCGCATAAATAAGGTGGTCGTCCGGCGAATGAATTTTTCGTCAGATGCAAGTGAAGATTCCGAAGGCTTACTGGAGGTAAGTCGAGGAAGCTTCACGCCGCAGATGGCGGAAAAGGCATCGCCTGACGTGCCGCCGTTTTGTGCGGGGGTGCCTTTACAAGCGGGGGGTTATTTGATATAATGAAGGGGGTAGATTTCGGCGAGGAGGCGTGCGGATGAACCGGCTGAGCCTGAAGATGCAGCTGCTGGTATCCATGGTGCTGCTGATCGCCGTGCCCCTGTTGCTGATGACCGGCTTCGGCAACTACTACTACGCCCGGGGCATCGAGGAGCAGGCGAACGAATTCTCCTCCCAGATGCTCGACCAGGTGCGCATGAACATCGACGCCGCGGTCAGCGCCGTGGACCGGGTGATCGAGTATCTGGCCCGGGATCCCGACCTGATCGAATACCTGCGGCTGGAGGGCTTCTATTCCCCGGGGCGCACCCACCTGGAGACCGTCGTGCGCAGCCGGATGCGCATCTACGCCGAGGGCGCGCCGGAGCTGATCGGCGGGCTGCTGGTGGCGGGGGCCAACGGGCTCTACGCCTCCAACGAGCTCTACCGCGTGACCCGAAATCCCCTGCCCGAGGACGAGTGGTACCGCCGCGCCGTGGAGGCCGGGGGCACGCGCGTGCTGCTGTCCCAGCCCATCGGCAGGAACATCCGCAACTATCGAAACTACTCCTCCAGCGACATCGTGGCCGTGGTCTGCGCGGTGAACGATCCCGACACCGGCGCGCCCCTGGGCGTGATCGCCGCGGACATGTTCACCGCCGCCATCGAGGAGCGCATCCAGGACGTCACGCTGGGCAAGTCCGGCTACGTGTTCGTGCAGGACGCCGCCAACGAGATCGTCTACGCGCCGGTGAACGAGAGCGTCTACCGCATCCGCGGCGAGTGGCTGCGGCAGGAGTCGCCGGGCATCCACAGCGTGGGCGGCGTGCGCTACCAGCTCTTCTACACCCACTCGGATATCACCGACTGGGGCACCGTGGGCGTGTTCCTGCCCGACGAGCCCATGCAGCTGATCGCCTCCCAGCGCCGGTCGATGTTCGCGGTCGCCGCCGTCGCCATCGCGCTGGCCACGGCGCTGGCGCTGTCCTTCTCCGCCAGCTTCACCGGCCCGATCAGCAAGCTCAGGCGGCTGATGGGCGAGGCCGAGCGGGGCAACCTGGACGTATCCTTCGACGCCGAGGCGCACACGGGCGAGATTCGCCAGCTGGGCACCAGCTTCAACTCCATGATGGACCAGATCCGCCACCTGCTCGACCTGGTCTACCGGGAGCAGCGCGCCAAGCGCGAGGCGGAGATTCGCGTGCTCCAGGCCCAGATCAAGCCCCACTTCCTCTACAACACGCTGGATACCATCCGCTGGATGGCCGAGGAGCGCGACGCGCCGGAGATCGTGAAGATGGTGGGCGCGCTGACCAAGCTGTTCCGGGTGAGCCTGAGCCGCGGCCGGGAGGTGATCCCGCTGGCGAACGAGATGGACCACGTGTGCAGCTACCTCTACATCCAGAAGGTGCGCTACGAGGACAAGCTCAACTACGAGATCGACGTGCCCGCCGAGCTGCTCGGGCTGCAGGTGAACAAGCTGATCCTGCAGCCGCTGGTGGAGAACGCCATCTACCACGGCATCAAGCAGAAGCGCGGCGAGGGCCACATACGGCTCACCGCCCGGCGCGAGGGCGAGCGGCTGATATTCGAGGTGGCCGACGACGGCGCGGGCATGAGCCCGGAGAAGTGCGCGCAGCTCAACGAGGAGCTCCGCGCCGCCGCGGGCACCGAGTACGACCACGGCTACGGCCTGTTCAACGTCAACGCCCGCATCCGCCTGTCCTACGGCGCGGAGTACGGCCTGCACTACCGGGTGAACGAGGCCGGCGGCATCACGGTCACCCTCACCTGCCCCGCGATTTCGCAGGTGGGATAGGAGGTTTCCCATGGACCGACAGTGGAAGATACTCATCGCCGACGACGAGCCCAAGATCCGCCGCGGCCTGCACGCGGAGATCGAGCGCATGGATCTGCCGGTGATCGTCTGCGCCGAGGCCGAGGACGGCGAGCGCGCGCTGGAGGCCGTGGAGCGGTTCCGCCCGGACATACTGCTGGTGGACGTGAACATGCCCTTCATGAATGGCCTGGACTTCATCCAGAAGCTCAAGCGCACCCACGCCGACGCCCGGGTGATCCTGGTCACCGGCTACGAGGAGTTCGACTACGCCCGCCGGGCGCTGGAGCTGGGCGTGCACGCCTATCTGCTCAAGCCCGTGGACGTGGAGGAGCTGCGCCGAGCCATCGCCTCCGCCATCGGCGCGCTGGACGCCGAGCGCGCCCGCAACCGCCACTTCGAGTGGGCGATATTGCAGATCAACCGCCGGAAGGAGTATCTGCGCGAGGAATTCCTGCGCGACGCCGTCTGCGGCAGGCTCGAGGCCGGGGAGATCGGCGAGTTCCAGGTCTACTTCGACTTCCCCGCGCCCAAGCGGCTGCGGCTGATGCTCATCAGCGTGCGCTCCAGCGCCGAGGACGAGAAGCCCTGGCAGCACCTGCTGCGCCAGTACAGCCTCCAGGACGCGCTGGAGGGCGGCGCCGTGCCGCTGGACTTCTGTTGCCTGTTCCCCGACGACCGCGGCGACGTGCTGATCCTCTACGACGCGCCGGAGTCCGCCGACGCCCCGCTGTGCGAGGCCGTGCGCGGCGTGCTCGGCGCGGAGGGCGGCGTCAGCGTGCAGATCGAGTGCGCGCCGGTGGCGTCGCTCGTCCAGCTCAGCGAGGCCTACGACGAGGCCCTGGAGCGCCTGTCCAGCCAGAGCCCCCGCACCCCGGCGGTGAGCGCGGCCGTGGACTACATCGAGGCCCACTGCGCCGATCCGAACCTGAGCCTCAACGAGGTCGCCCAGGCCGTCAACATCCACCCCACCTACCTGAGCCGCGTGATGAAGCGGGAGCTGGGCATGCCCTTTGCCCGCTACCTGACCCACGTGCGCATCGGCCGCGCCACGCGGCTGATGCAGGACCCGGCGCTGCACATCTGGGAGGTGGCGGAGCGGGTGGGCTACAGCGGCGGCAACTACTTCAGCGCCGCCTTCAAGCGCGTGCTGGGCGTGTCGCCCGCGGACTATCGAATGGAGGATCGCAGGCGATGAAGTGGTGGCGCACGCTGATTCCGGGGCTGTTGCTGCTGGCGGGGCTGATGGCGCTGCTCGCGCTGCGCCTGCAGCCCTCCCCGCCCGCGGAGCCGGAGGAGCCGCTGTACCTGATCGGCCTGAGCCAGGCCAACCTGGTGGAGCCCTGGCGCGTGGCGATGAACCTGGAGTTCGAGGAGGCCGCTGCGGAGCACCCCGAGCTGCGGGTGATCTACACCGACGCCGCCCAGGACACCCAGCGCCAGATCGCCGACGTGGAGATGCTGATGGGCTACGGCGTGGACCTGCTGGTGATCTCGCCCAACGAGGGCGAGGCGCTCGCGCCGGTCATCGCCCGGGCCCACGAGCGCGTGCCGGTGATCGTGCTCGACCGGGAGATCGAGGGCGAGGACTTCACGCTCTTCCTGGGTGTGGACAACGAGCGGGCCGGCTACCTGGCGGGCGAGCTGCTGGCCGGGCTGATTCGGGGCGGCAGCGTGGTGGAGCTGGACGGCGCGCAGGATTCCCCGCCGATGGTTGACCGCGCCGCAGGCTTCGAGCGCGCGCTGCGCGAACACCCGGACATCCGCGTCACCCAGCGGCTGCAGGCCAACTGGCTCCAGGACCAGGCCCAGGACCGCATGAAGGAGGAGATACTGATCTCCAGCCGCGTGCCGGACGCGGTGATCGCCCAGTCGGACGACATGGCCTACGGCGCGCGCATCGCCCTGGACGATCTGCAGCTGGCCGGGCGCGTGCGCATCGTCGGCATGGGCGGCGAGAACAGCGATGCCCTGGTGCGGGAGGGAATCCTGGACGGCGGCATCCGCTGCCCCACCGGCGGTCGCGAGGCCGTGGAGTGGGTGCTGCGCATCCTCTCCGGCGAGGTGCCGGAGCAGAAGCGAATCCTCCTCGCGCCGGAGCGCATACCGGGCTGAGGGCCTGCGCCCCGGCGCGAGCGAACGGCGGCGTCCAGGGAGGGACGCGATACCTGAAACGTGAACGGAGGGATCACATTGAAGTACAACTTGGAACAGAGACGGGAGATCGGGCGGCGCATCTACGAGGGCGAGCTCACCCGGTACGAGGCCGCTTCGGAGTACGGCATCGGCCCGGATACGGCGCGCGACTACATGCGCTCCTATCGCGACGAGAACCACCTGCCGCCCCGGCACGCGGTGTCGAACATCGGAAGGATGATGCGGGCCGCCGCCGCCGAGACGGGCGAGGCGCCGAAGGACTACATGTCCATGACCCGGGAGGAATTGCTCCTCGAACTGATGCGCGTGAAGATCGACGAGGCCCGGTCAAAAAAAGGGTACGCAGTGAAAGGAGTTGGTGCGCAAAAGAGATTCGTTCCTATCGACAGCTCGAGCTCCAAATAATTCTGGAGCTCTCCGCCTCGTTCCCCGTCTGCTACCTGTGCGACCTGATGGGCATACCGCGCGGGAGCTTCTACCTCTGGAAGGACCAGCTGTTCAACCCGGGGAAGAGGTATCGCCGGAGGTAGCCGCCGAACGGCCGCTCCCTTCCGCCGCCACAACGCAGGACCCCCGGCCCCAAATCAGCGGGGCCGGGAGTCCTGCGTCGCGTCTTGTATTGAATCCCCCGCGCAAGCCGGGAACCTATCCTGGCGCTCGGGCGCGGTCAGATCTGGATCGGCAGCGGCGCGTCGAGCAGCGCCAGGCAGTGGGGCATGCCGGAGAAGATGTGCCGAAGCTTGATCAGGCACTCCACCGGCGCCTCCGCCAGGATGCAGGGCAGCGCCTTCTGGGCGAAGGCCAGATCCAGCGCCTCGCCCGCCGAGATCTTGTTCAGCTTGATCATCGCCGCGCAGTACCGCCACATCAAATCCAGCGTCAGCCGCGAGAGCCGCACGCCATCCTTGGCCAGGGCGTCGCGCAGGCGCTGCAGCCTCCGCTCCAGCCCGGCGGGCATCTCGGCATCGTCGTTCAAGAAGGCCGCGCACAGCGCCTCCAGGTGCACCGGCGGGAACTTCTCGCTGGTGCGCGCGGCGGGGCGCCACGGCGCGTGGCTGCTGGTGGGCTCCAGGCGGATCAGGAAGCTGTGCTCCAGCGGCTCCGCGCTGACCGGGAAGCCGGAGCTGCTGTCGTTGATGGTGGAGATCACCTTCAGGTTCCCCGAAGTGCGGCTCAGGCCGCGGTCGATCTCCCCGCGGGGGCGGTTGTTCGCGCCGCGGATCACCGCCATTCGGGGCAGATCCGTCGCCCGGCAGGGCTCTACGGCGCTCGTCTTTCCGGAGAGCTCCGTGTAGCGGCAGGTGTCGTAGATGCCCAGCGCGCGCGCCAGCGCCCGCGCCGTGGCGTCCTTGTCGCTGGTAGCGGGGCCGGACAGGAGCAGCATGTTCGAAAGCGCTAGGCAGATCAGCATGTTCGCGGCGTGCACCATATCGATCTCCAGGCCCTCCACGGCGAAGGCGTGGCGGGTGCGCTCGATCCACTGGGCGGCGCTGAGGGGCGTCTCGTCCACCTCCTCGCCGCAGGTGCAGGGCTTCTCCGGCCGGGAGAGCAGCTCCACGGCCCGGCTGGTGAAGGCGAAATCCCGCAGCTTCTCCTCGAAGCGGCCATCGTTGAGGGAGGCCAGGAAGTCCTCGGCCTGGGTGGCGGCGCGGCGCGCCTCCTGCGCGGCGGCCTGCTGGCGCTCGCACTCCTCGCGGGCCTCGCGGGTGCGCTGGGTGGCCTCGCGGAAGGCCTCCTCCTCCTCCTCGCGAATCTCCCTCTTGAAGGTCTCCCGCAGGTCCCTCTTGTCCCGACGGAGCTTGTCGATCTCGTCCAGCGTCTTCAGCCGCTCGGCCTCCAGCTCCTCCAGATCCCGGCGCAGGGCGTCGTCGCGCTCGCGGCGAACCAGGCCCGCCATCGCGTCGGAGAATTCCTCCATGCCGGCGATGGACTTGAGCAGCTCGCTCCGGATCTCGGGCAGCTCCCAGGCGTCGTGCAGCGCGGCCATCGCCCGCTCCAGCGGGTTCTCCACCGGATGCCCGGTGGCGTTGGCGGGCACCTGATGGCCCAGCTGATCCATGCGGGAGTGCCGCCACTTCTCCTCGATGACCTCCTGCAGGCTGCGGCTGCGCCGGGGGTTGAGCCCGGACTGCGCCTGAAGCGACTGCTGCAGGTTCGTGATGCGCCCGCGCACCGGCGGTGCCGGGGGCAGGTCGCGGCTGATCCACGGCTTGTCGGGCTGGGGCTGGGGCGCCTCGTGCGCGGGCACGGCGCCGGGGGTGGCAACCGCGGCGGGCGCGGGCGCCGCCGCGTGCTGCGCCATCGGAGAAGCCTGCGGCGGAACGGGCTGGCCGTACCGGGGCGCGGGAATCCCGCCCTGGCCCAGCGGCGAAACTGTCCGCTCCGGCCGGGGCTTGGGCGCGCCGGTCACCGACTCCATCGCGCCCGGCACGCGGATCGCGAAGCGCAGCTTCTCGCCGGGAAAGCCGTCGATCTCAAAGCGCTGCAGCTCCTCCTCGACCAGCGATTCGCCATCGCGGTCGATGAAGGCGGCCCCGCCCTCCTCCAGGGGCGGCGCGTAGGCCCAGGTCTCCAGCGAGCTTCCCGCCAGCAGCCTCGGCGTGCCGGGAGCCTCCCGGCTCCACTTGCCGGGTATGAGCTCGTCGGCGATCTCGAAGATCATGTTCTCCGCGGGCTCGCGCACCACGTCGGAATAGACGATGTGGGCGTTGCGCTCGGTCTCGTCGCCGTGGTAGTTCTTGTTGGGCCGGATCTTGTCGTTCTCCCCGGCGTGGTCGCGCAGGTCGAGAACGCAATAGCGGCCCATGCGGCGCATGCGCGCCTTAAAGTGGCTGGACTCGTTCTTGTCCGGCACGATGCGGATGCAGCCCTCCTCGGGGTAGGTCTCCACGCCCTCGTACACCTCATACCTGCCGTCGCGCTCCACGAGCAGCGGCTTGATTCGAAAATAGGCCTTGAGCGGGTTGTCCTCCTCAAGGATGCCGATACAAAGCTTTCCGGGTAACATATTTGCCTCCATAATAATCCATCGTGATCTTTCGATCTTCCTTTGTGCACTTCGCCAAGCCTATCTATTTACTCTATTTTAGCATTTTGGTCTATTGTCTGTCAATAGTAAAAGGAGAAATTATTAGGAATGTGCAAAATTAAATTGTGCTTGCAGGAGCGGGCGTCATAAGTTATAATAGTCATGGGATTACTTCATGAGGGGTGTGCAAATGAAAAGCATTTCCGTGGGCGTGATCGGCTGGGGCTTCATGGGAAGGACCCATACCCAGGCGCTGCGCAGCATCGCGCTGTTCTATCCGGGCATCGACTTCCGGGTGAAGCTCCGCTGCATCTGCACCCGCCGCATCGAAAAGGCGCGGGAAGCCATGCGCGACGCCGGCTTCGAAACCTGCACCAGCGACTGGCGGGAGCTGATCGCCATGGACGACATCGACGTCGTCTCCATCTGCACGCCCAACGACTGCCACGAGGAGATGGCCATCGCCGCCCTCAAGGCCGGCAAGCACGTCTACCTGGACAAGCCCGTGGCCGTGACCGGCGAGAGCGCCCAGCGCATCGCCGCCGCCGCAAGGGAGGCGAAGGGCTTCACCCGCGTGGCCTTCAACAACCGCTTCATGCCGGGCATGCTCCGGGCCAGGCAGCTGATCGACGAGGGCAGGATCGGCGAGCTCATGCACTTCGAGGCGCGCTACCTCCATTCCGGCTCCATCGACCCGAACAAGCCCATCGGCTGGAAGCAGCAGCTGCAGGGCGGCGTGCTGCTGGACATGGGCAGCCACGTGCTCGACCTGGTCACCTGGCTGCTGGGCTACCCGAGCCGCGCGCTGTGCCGCACCCGCACGCTCTACCCCGAGCGCCCGACGAAGGACGGCGGCGTGGAGCGCGCGCTCAGCGAGGACCACGCGCTGATGCTGCTCGAGATGCCCGGCGGCGCCATCGGCACAGTCGAAGCCAGCAAG
>CANQGC010000030.1 GCA_947600345.1 uncultured Clostridia bacterium | reverse complement strand
GCTGATCGGCGTGGGCGAGCTGGCCAAGGCCACCCGGGCCCACGAGCTGTTCTTCATCAACGGCCGCAGCGTGCGCTGTCCGCTGCTGTCGAAGGCGCTGGAGCAGGTGTGCCGCAGCCGCGTGACCATCGGCATGTACCCCATGTGCGCGCTGAACCTGGTGATTCCGCCCACGAGCGTGGACGTGAACGTCCATCCCAACAAGCTCGAGGTGCGCTTCCGGGACGAGGACGCCATGCGCGCCGCCTGCGAGCGGTTGCTCGCGCGCGCCTTCGAGGGCGAGCGGGTGCTGGAGATCGACAAGCTCAGCGCTCTCGGGCGCGCGGTGGAGCGCAAAAGCGAGGTGCGGGCGGTAACCGCGGCGGCGAATCCCTCCGGCATGGAAAAACAGACCGAAGTAGCAAACTGCTCTCCTGAACCAGAAAAGCAGACTGCGGTTTCAAACGCCGCCGCGGCGGAGCAGCAGGGCGGAGCGGAACCCCGGCCCGCGCCCCTCGGGGCGGTTTCCAGCGCACCGTTCAAGCCACAGATGCCGCCGCTGCCCGGGCGGAGCGACGGGGTGCGCCGGGAGGGCGGGCTTCCTCCGGCGGAAGCGTCCGGCAAGCTGCGGGAGAACCCCGCTGCCGCTACGGTCGAACCCCTGCACGTGCTGGAGGTTCCGCTGCCCGCAGAGGGCCCCGAAGTGCGGATAGGTAGCGGCGCGCAGGTGCTGCCCTCCGAAAAGAAACCAAAGTCTGAAATTGAACGAACGCCGGAGCGCGCGCCCTACCGGGTGATCGGCGTGGCGTTTCGAACTTACATACTGGTGGAATCCGGCGATGCGCTGATCCTGATCGACCAGCACGCCGCCCACGAGCGCCTGCAGTACGAGCGCTACATGGCCCGGGCCGAGGAGGGCTCCGCGTCCCAGCAGCTGCTGGCGCCGCTGGTGCTGCGCGTGTCGGCGAGGGAGCTCGCCGCCGTGGAGGAGAACCGGCAGGCGCTCGAGGCCGCGGGCTACGAGGTGGAGCCCTTCGGCGAGCGGGAGATTCGCGTGACGGCGGTGCCCTTCGTGCTGGGCAAGGCGGAGCTGAAGCCGCTGTTCCTGGACACACTGCAGAGCCTTTCCCAGCTGAAGGCCGCGACGCTGGACGCCCGCCGGGGCGAGATCATGCAGATGGCCTGCAAGAGCGCGGTGAAGGGCGGCGACCCGCTCACCGACTCCGAAATCTCCGCGCTGATCGACGAATTGCAAATCACCGGCGCGCCGCCGACCTGCCCCCACGGCCGCCCCGTGGCCAAGGTCATGACCCGCCGCGACCTGGAGAAGCTGTTCAAGAGGATTCAATGAGCCAATATCAATCGGAAAAGCCCGGGCTGACCGTCATCGCCGGGCCCACGGCCTCCGGCAAGACCGCCGTGGCGGTGGCGCTGTGCAAGCGCATCGGCGGGGAGGTGGTCTCCGCCGACTCCATGCAGCTCTACCGGGGCATGGACGTGCTGAGCGCCAAGCCCACGCCGGAGGAGATGGGCGGCGTGCCCCACCACATGATCGGCGTGGCCGATCCCGCCCAGAGGTACTCCGCCGCCCGCTACCGGGACGAGGCCAGGGCGGCCATCGCGGACGTGCTGGCGCGGGGGCGGAAGCCCGTGCTCTGCGGCGGCACCGGGCTCTACATCGACGCCGTGACGAAGCCGATGGAGTTCTCCGAGAGGTGCGACTCCGCGCTGCGGCGGGAGCTGCTCGAGATGGCGGAGCAACCCGGAGGGCGGCGCAGGCTCCACGACATGCTCGCGGAGATCGACCCCGAGGCTGCCGCCCGGCTCCACGAGAACGACGTGCGAAGGGTCAGCCGGGCCATCGAGGTCTACCGCCTCACCGGCCGCACCCAGTCCGAGCAGGCGAAGCTCGACGCCCGGCGGGAGGGCGACTACCGCGAGGCGATGTTCGCGCTGGACTGGCCCAGGGAGGAGCTCTACCGGCGCATCGACGCGCGGGTGGATCGCATGCTCGAGGCCGGGCTGGTGGACGAGGTGCGCGCGCTCATGCGCGGCGGGGAGAGCCATCCCACCGCCATGCAGGCCATCGGCTACAAGGAGATCGCCGCCGCGCTGGAGGGGCGCATCTCGATGGACGAGGCCGTAGCGCTGGTCAAGAAGCTCTCGCGCAACTACGCCAAGAAGCAGATGACCTGGTTCAAGCGCGACCCGCGAACGGTCTGGATTCCGGCGGCGGACCGGAGCGCCGGGGACATCGCGGCGGAAATCCTACAGCGCTTGGAGGAACATACGTGAGGATTAACATGCCGGAGATCGGCGAGCCGGTGGATTGCGCCAAGAGGCAGCTCACCTGGTTCTGGTGCGACCCGCGGACGGTTTGGATCGAAACGCCGGGGAGGAGCGCGGCGCAAGTCGCCGGGGAAATCATGCGATATTTGGAGGAGCATTCATGAAGATCAACCTTCCGGAGACCGGGGAGCGCGTGGAGGCGCTGATCGCCCGCGCCGAGGTGGACTGCGCCGCGAGCTTTGCGCGCGTGGACGAGATCGAGCGGGCCAACACCCGAAAGGTGATCGCCGCCTTCCAGCGGCACCGGGTGTCCGCGCGGCACTTCGCGCCGACCACCGGCTACGGCTACGACGACATCGGCCGCGACACGCTGGGCGAGCTCTTCGCGGATGTGCTGGGCACAGAGGCGGCGCTGGTGCGGCCGCAGATCGCCTCGGGCACCCACGCGCTGGCGCTGTGCCTGTTCGGCGTGCTGCGCCCGGGCGACGTGCTGCTCTGCGGCGCGGGCAAGCCCTACGACACGATGGAGGAGATCATCGGCATCGCCGGGGAGCCGGGGCACGGCTCGCTGAAGGATCTGGGCGTGGGCTATCGCCAGGTGGAGCTGCGGGACGGGCGGATCGACGTGGACGGCATACTCGAGGCGCTGACTCCCGATGTGAAGCTCGTGCTGCTGCAGCGCAGCCGGGGCTACGACTGGCGGCCGTCGCTGTCGGTGGTGGAGCTGAACGCAGCCATCGACGCCATCCACGCCAGGCAGCCCGATACCTGCGTGATGGTGGACAACTGCTACGGGGAGTTCACCGATACCGAGGAGCCCCGCGCCGACCTGATGGCCGGGTCGCTGATCAAGAACCCCGGCGGCGGCATCGCGCCCACCGGCGGCTACATCGCGGGAAGGGCGAAGTTCGTGGAGCTGGTCAGCTACCGCCTGACCTCGCCGGGCATCGGCGCGGAGGTCGGCTCCTACGCCGCCAGCTACCAGCCCTTCTACCAGGGCCTGTTCCAGGCCCCGCACACGGTGGCCCAGGCGGTCAGGACGGCCATACTCGCCGCGCGAACCTTCGAGCTGCTGGGCTTCGACGTGCATCCGGCCTTCGACGCCCCGCGCAACGACATCATCGAGGCGATTCGCTTCGGCGACGAGCGGAGGCTGATCCGCTTCATCCAGGCGGTGCAGTTCTGCTCGCCGGTGGACGCCGAGGCCGTGCCGGAGCCCTGGGCGATGCCCGGCTACCAGGATCCGGTCATCATGGCGGCGGGAACCTTCGTCTCCGGCGCGTCCATCGAGCTGAGCGCCGACGCGCCGATCCGGCCGCCCTACATCGCCTATCTGCAGGGCGGGCTGACCTATGCCCACGGCAGGCTAGCCATCGCCGGAGCCGTGCAGCTGATGGCGGACGAGGGCCTGGCCGCGCTTTGATCCGGCGTGGGTAGTGCCACCGGGGAAGCGGAGAACAGGGCGGTTTCGAATCATTGGCAGGCAAACCAAGAGCATCTGTACGGAGGGAACAAGCGATGAAGAGGCGCGCGTTGTGGGTTTGCATCGCGCTGGCGCTGTCGATGGCGCTGCCGCTTTCGGCGCTCGCGGAGGGGGAATCCGCACTGGAGGCCGTCGAAGAGATCGGGGGCGAGGCGCTGGAGGCGTGCGAGGAGACCGGCGGAGCGGACGCGCCCGCCGAAGGGGAGCCGGAGGCTCCCGCCGCGCCGGAGGGCGCGGATGCGGCGGAGGCCCCCGCCGGGGCGGAGGCTTCCGGCGAGGGGGAGGCGCCCGAGGAGCCGGAGCTTCCCGGCAAAGCGGAGGATTCCGCCGCGATGGAGGACCCGAGCGCCGATGCAGCCGCGCGGGATGTGGAGCCGCTGGCGCGCGTCCGCTCGGTGGAGGCCGCGCAGAAGGGCGTTTGCATTCGCTGGGATGCCGTTCCGGGCGTGGAGAGGTACCGCGTGATGTACCGGACCGGCAGCGCCGGAAAGTGGAAGAAGCTGGCGGACGCCGCCGGGGACAGCTACGTCTGGAAGAAGGCCGCCGACAACAGGGACTACTTCTTCACCCTGCGCTGCCTGGACGCCTCGGGCGCGGAGCTGCCCGGCGCGTACGACGAGGAGGGCGTGCGCTTCCGCCGCCTGAAGGCGCCGTCCATCGCCAAGGCCGAGGCCACGCTGGAGGGCATCCGGCTGAGCTGGAAGAAGGTGTCGGGCGCGCAGCGGTATCTCGCGCTGATCGAGCGCGACGGCATGTGGCAGCCGCTCGGCGCGGTGGAGGATACCTCCTATCTCTTCGCGGATGTGGAGAGTGGGGGCGAGTATCGCTTCAGCCTCTGCTGCGCGGCGGAGGACGGGATCACGCCGGTGAGCGGCTGGAGCGACAAGGGCAAGAGCGCGCCCTGGTTCGCCGCGCCCCGGGTGGAGCGCGTGGAGGCCGCGGCGGCGGGCATCCAGATCGAATGGAGCGAGGTGCCCGGCGCGGCGAAGTACCGGCTCTACGCGCGCAGCGGCGGCGGAAGCTGGAAGAAGGTCGCGGACGCGACCGGAACCCGCTGCGTCTGGAAGAAGGCCAAGGCGAACACCGCCTACGAATTCGCCGTCTGCTGCATGGATAAGAAGGGCAAGGCGCGCACCAGCGGCATGATCGAGGACACGGGGAACGCCTTCACGCTGCTGCCCACGCCGAAGCTCGCGGGCGCCAAGCTGGAGCCCGGCGGCGTGCGCGTGAGCTGGAAGGCGGTGACCGGCGCGGAGCGCTACGCGGTGCTGTGCAGGAGCGGCTCCGGGGCCTGGGAGGCGGTGGGCTACGCGGACGCGGGGGAGACCGACTACCTCTGGCCGGGGGCCGAGAGCGGCGCGAGCTACAGGTTCACGGTGCGGTGCGTGTCCGCGGACGGCGCGCTGGGCTTGAGCGGCTACAACGCCTCCGGCGCGAGCGCCAAGTTCCTGCGCGCTCCGGCGGTTCGCGCCGCCTGCACCGTCGGCGGCGTGCGGATCGAATGGGATCCGGTGCCCGGCGCGGTCAAGTACCGGCTGATGTACAAGCAGGCGGACGCGGCCAAGTGGAGCAAGCTGAAGGACACGGCGGAGTCGAGCTTCCTCTGGACGGGGGCAAAGAGCGGCGTGCGCTACGCCTTCACCGCGGTCTGCATCGACAAGAAGGGCAAGAGCCGCACCAGCGCCTGCGACGAGACCGGCGTTTCGCTGACCTACGTGGCGGCGCCCGTGCTGACGAGGGCCGTGCGGCAGAGCGGCGGCGTGCGCGTCGAGTGGGAGGCCGTGCCCGGCGCGGCGGGGTACCAGCTGCTGCGCCGGAGCGAGGGCGGGGAGTGGACGCCTGTCGCGGCGACAGTCGAGACCGGCTGCACCTGGACCGGCGGAGAAACCGGGGCCTTCACGGTGCGCTGCCTCTCGGAGGACGGCCAGACGCCCGCAAGCGCTTTCGACGCGGAGGGCGCGATTCCCGCCTCCGGCGCGCCGAAGGTCGTCCAGGCGGCCTGGAGCGGCGACAACATCGCGGTCAGCTGGAGCCCGGTGGAGGGCGCGGTCAACTACCGCGTGGCCTACAGGGACGGGGACGTCTGGAAGGCGGCCGGGAATTCCACCGGCAGCAGCTTCACCTGGAAGAAGCCCAAGGGCGGCAGGGTGTACTGCCTGAGCGTGGCGTGCGTCAGCGCCTCCGGCACGGCCCTCACCAGCGACTTCGACGAGCCCGGCATCACGCTGCTGGTGCCCATGAAGAAGCTGGCGAACTACAAATACTTCTGCAAGTACATGAGCGACGCTCAGTTTAAGAAGGCGTACGCGGTGGCGAAGGAGGTCGTGGAGCCGCTGGCGGACATGAGCAGGGAGGATCAGCTGTTCGGCATCATGATCGCGCTGCGGGAGATGGTCGATGACGGCATGAACTACAGCACGCGAAAGGCGCACTACAACGATCCCTACGGCTACTTCGTGCTCAAGTACGCCTCCTGCGCGGGCTGCACGCGCGCCACGGGCCTCTGCCTGAACATCCTCGGCATCAAATACGAGCACGTGCATGAGAACAAGTGGTGCCACCAGTGGGCGCGCGTCAAGGTGGGCAGCGAGTACTGGATCTGCGACGCCTTCGGACTCTGCTGCGGCCCGGAGCCCGCGACGCGCAGGCATCCCTTCCTGAACTGACATGTGGATCGGCCTCCCCGCGCCGCCGGGAGGCCGATTGCATAGAACCATTTGTTGGATTATTTGTTGAACCATTTGCTTCCAGCGTACGTCTAAAGTGCAAATCCGCCGCGTGTCCGCGCGGCGGTTCAGGATTAGAGAGAAAGGGGAGAGCGTTTCATGCGCAGGATACTTGCACTGTTCATCGCCGCGGTGGTCGCCCTGGCAGCCTGCTGCCCGGCGCTGGCGGAGGAGGGGAAGACGCTTCCGCAGATCGACAACTCCACGGCGCGCATACCGATCACCGACGCCATCTACAAGCACTTCACGGAGCAGGGCTACACCGGCCCGGAGCCCCTCTGCTCCAAGACCCACGGCGCGTGGCTGAACCTCGCCGACGGGAGCGCGGACATCATCTTCCTGATCGCACCCACCGAGAGCGAGCTGGAGGCGCTCGCCGAGGCGGGCGTGGATGTGGAGATGAAGGTCTTCGGCTACGACGGCCTGGTGTTCCTGGGCAACGCCTCGAATCCGGTGGAGGGCCTGAGCTCCGCCCAGATTCGCGCCATCTACAGCGGCAAGATCAAGAACTGGAAGGAGATCGAGGGCGGGAGCGACGCGGATATCGCCGTGTACATCCGCGACGCGGAATCCGGCAGCCAGCGCCTGTTCGAGAGCCTGGTGTGGACGGGCTACGACATGCCCGACTTCGGCTCGATGCAATTCATCGAGGGCGAGGTGCAGCCCACCGTCGGCCAGGTCGCCATGGAGTACGACGACATGGGGGAGATCACCTTCAACGTGATGCGGGAGCGCTACTCCATCGGCTTTAACATCATGTCCTACATCGACAGCGAATTCCTGGGCGAGGACAGCGACAGCGACGAGGAAACCATTTTCACCACCGATGACGTCCACCTGCGCAGCGGCCCGGGGCTGGACTACGATTCGCTGGGCACGCTGAGGTCCGGCACGGTTTTGAAGCGCCTCCACGAGACATCCGAGGACGACCGGGGCGTCTACTGGTACAAGGTCGAGGACCCCGGGCTGGGCGCCGGCTGGGTATCCTCCCGCTACGCGGAGTACGGCTGGTTCAGCAACGCGCTGAAGCTGTTCCGCGTGGACGGCTTCGAGCCGAATACCGAGAACTTCGCCAGCGGCAACTATCCCTTCGTGACCACCTCCTACGTGGTCATACGGGCGAACGAGCCCCAGGGCAGCCCGGCCCGGGAGCTCTTCGACTGGATCGGCTCCGACGAGAGCCGGAGCATCATCGAGGAGAACAGCACGCTCTCGGTGGCGTTCTCCGAGCCCGTGGTGATTCGAACCAGGGAGAGCAGGCTGGATACCACGCAGCTGGAGGAGCTGATGGAGTGCGTCGCGCAGACGGAGCTCATCCGCGATGACCTCTATCCGTTCACCGAGGAGGAGCTCACCTACCTCTGGCAGGCGGTCTACGCCTCCGCCGGGCTGAAGTTCCATTCGCAGCGCTACAGCGACTACTTCGCGGGCTTCGACTGGTACGAGCCGCTGGAGTCGGACTACGCGGCGGTCGCCGCCAACTTCAGCGATACGCAGCGCGCGAATCTGGAGCTGATCGGCAGCTACCTGGAGGAGCTTCGCCGGGCTGCCGTCGCCTGGGCGCCGCGGACGCTGGCCTACGCGGAGGGCGAGAGCAACATGAACGGGGACGACGTGCGGGAGGTGCAGAGCGCGCTGGCGGAGTGGGGATACCTCGACGCCGACGGCTGTGATGGCATCTTCGGCCCCGGCACCGCCGAGGCGGTGAAGGCGTTCCAGAGCGCCAACGGCATATCCCCGACGGGCTGCGTCGACCGCGTAACGCGCATGATGCTGCTGTGAGGGAGCGGGCGTTCGCCTGCGAGCATGGACGACTGAAAGGACTTCCGGCGCCGTGGATTGGCGCCGGAAGTCCTTGTGATATTGAGGTTATGCGGAGGGGTTGGGTTGCTCTTTTGGATTGGGAAGCCTGCTGGCTTCCCAATCCAAAACTCGCCTCGTGCGGCCCGCGGTATGGAGGCGATGGGGCGTTGGGGCGCATGGGCGGGCCTGGATTGGTATACCGCGGGCCGCTTGGGGTTGCGCTGGGCTCCGCCCAGACCCGGCGGGCGCTGCCCGGACCTGCTTAAGGGACTCTGTCCCTTAAGAATTCCTGCTTAAGGACCTGAGGTCCTTAAGAATCTCCCTTCTGGGGGACGGGGTGGGTTAGAACTGGCGCCAGAGGGCCACGACCTTGCCCAGCACCTGGGCGCTCGGGGCGTAGATGGGCTCCATGTAGCGGTTCTCCGGCTGCAGGCGCACGCGGTGATCCTCGTAGTAGATGCGCTTGACCGTGGCCTCGTCCTCGATCATCGCCACCACCACCTCGCCGTTCTCGGCCGTCTCCTGCTGGCGCACCACGATGATGTCGCCGTCCAGTATGCCGATGTCGATCATGCTCTCGCCCTGCACCCGCAGGCAGAACAGGCCCTCGCCCCCCAGCGCGCCCGTCGGCAGCGGCAGGTAGTCCTCGATGTTCTCGATGGCCAGGATCGGCATGCCCGCCGTGACCTTGCCCACCAGCGGCACCGTCCGGCCCCGGGAGACGCTGTTGTCCAGCACCTCCAGCGCGCGCGGCTTGGTGGGGTCGCGCCGGATCAGCCCCCGGCGCTCGAGCTGGTTCAGGTGGGCGTGCACGGTGGAGGTGGACTTCAGCCCCACCGCCGCGCAGATCTCCCGCACCGACGGGGGATAGCCCTTGTCCTCGATTTCCCGGCGGATGAAGTCCAGTATCCGCCTCTGGTTCTCCTCGGATGCGCGCATAATTTGACCTCCCCGTGAAGCGTTTTCTTTATTATATCACAATCCCGTCACATGTCAAACGCCCGTTCGGACGATCTTGAAGGGAATCGCGCTTTTCTGACAACAAACTATTGCAAATATTGTTATAGTATTAAACTCCTCACAGAAATTGTCAGCTTTTACAGAGGCTGTGCTATAATGTTTGTGACAATGGAGCGTCAGGCGTGATGTATCCATCGCCGCATGTTTTTCGTCCCCGGGACATAGGTACAGGTGAAACGGGAGCGCTTCCTGCCATTTCGGCGGGGAGGCGGTTCTTCGAGAGGAGGCAGGGGAATACTATGACAGTGCAGAGAGGGACGCCCGGCGCCCGCAGGCGCGGGAGCAGGAGCCGGAACGCCCGCAGCCGCGCGCTGCTGGTGCTGGCGTGCGCGGTGCTGTTCGCGGGCATGTTCATGCAGGTGACGATGCTTGCGCGCGTATCCTCCCAGAGCAAGCGCGCCTCCGTTCTGGAGGGCGAGATCGAGGAGCTCTCCGCCAACGCGGAGAACCTGGAGCTGAGCATCAATCAGTTCCACAATCTGGAGTCCATCGCGGTGCGCGCGCGGCAGCTCGGCATGGAGCAGCCCAGCGAGTCGCAGATTCGCGTCGTCAACGTGGCGCGCAGCGGCGATTCGGGCGCGTCTGCCCAGGCGGCCGGCATCGCCGGCACGGAGGGCATCCAGAATTAGTGCTTTCGGCGGGGAGGGATGCGATTGGTTCTCACGGGACCTGTCATCCGTCGCCGCCTTGCGCTGTTGATGACCGCGTTCCTGGCGCTGTTTCTGCTGCTGAGCGCGCGGCTGTTCCAGCTGCAGATTCTGCAGGGGGAGGAGCTTCAGCTGCGCGCCCAGTCCCAGTGGACGAGCGAGAGCAGCATCCGCCCCACCCGCGGCCGCATACTTGACCGCAACGGCGCGGTGCTCGCCCAGAGCGCCACCGCCTACACGCTCTCCGTCAGTCCCCGCCAGGTGAAGGATGCCGGGGAGCTGGCGCGCGTGCTCTCGCCGGTGATCGACGTGCCGGAGGAGACCATCATCAAGCGCGCCTCCGATAGGACGAAGGGCGGCACGACGCTCAAGCGCCAGCTGCCCCGGGAGACCGCCCAGGAGATCAAGGCCCTGATGGCCCGGGACAGGGAGAGCGGGGCGGGCGCGCTGGACGGCATCTACCTGGAGGAGGAGAGCAAGCGCTACTATCCGATGGGCGAGCTGGCCTGCCAGATCCTTGGGCTCACCACCATCGACGGCGTGGGCCAGGCGGGGCTGGAGCAGTCGCTGGACAGCTACCTCTCCGGCAAGGCCGGGCGGGTGCTGGAGGAGATCGACGGTCGGGGCCGGGAGCTCAGCTACTCCGCCAGCGAGTACATACCGGCGGTGGAGGGCGGCAGCGTGACGCTGACCATCGACGCCTCGATCCAGAGCTTCGCCGAGCGGGCGGCCCGGGAGGCGTTGAGCGTGAACGCGGCCAGGGCCGTGCGCGTGCTGGTGATGGACCCCGGCACCGGCGAGATACTGGCCATGGTCAACCAGCCGGACTACGACCTGAACAATCCGCCGCGCGACGACGTGGATACGCTCACCGAGCGCATGCGCAACCGCTGCGTGACCGACGCCTACGAGCCGGGCTCGACCTTCAAGATCATCACCGCCTCCTCGGCGCTGGACGCCGGCCTCGTGCAGGTGGACGAGGGCTTCTACTGCTCGGGCTCGGTGGTGGTGGACGGCGGGCGCATCCGCTGCTGGGGCGATCCCCACGAGGCGGAGACCTTCGCGGAGGCCCTGCAGAACTCCTGCAACCCGGTGTTCGTGGAGATGGGCCTGCGGCTGGGCGTCGAGCGCTTTTACGATTACATGGAGGCCTTCGGCCTGGGCAAGCCTACGGGCGTCGAGCATCTGCCCGGCGAGGCCGGGGGCATACTGATCTCCGAGGCCAACTGCAAGCGCGTGGACATCGCGCGCATCGGCTTCGGCCAGAGTGTGGCGGTCACGCCGCTGCAGCTGCTCACCGCCGCCAGCGCAGCGGTCAACGGCGGAAGGCTGCTCAGGCCCTACATTGTGAAGTCCATCGCCGACGGAAGCGGCGAGATCATCGAGCGGGGCGAGACGGTTGTCCGGTCGAACCCCATCTCCCCGGAGACCTCCGCTACGATGCGCGCACTGCTGGAGGGCGTGGTGCGCGACGGCGGCGGCAAGAACGCCCAGGTGCCCGGCTACCGCATCGGCGGCAAGACGGGCACGGCCCAGGTGTACGTGGACGGCGCGGTGTCGTCCGACAAGCACATCGGCTCCTTCGTGGGCTTCGCGCCCATCGACGACCCGAAGGTCGCGGTGCTGGTGATCGTGGAGGAGGCGGACGTGCCGGTGGACTTCGGCTCCGTCACGGCCGCGCCCTACGCCAAGCAGATATTGGAGCAGACGCTGATGTACCTGGGCATCGCGCCGGAGATCGAGGGCGAAGCGCCCCGCGAGGTGGAGGTGCCCGACGTCACGGGCCTGACGCTTTCGGAGGCCGAGGCCGCCGTTCGGGAGGCCGGTCTGGACTTCGTGTTCGACGGAACCGGCGGCACCGTCACCGGCCAGCTCCCGGCGGCGGGGGCGGAGATGACGGAAGGCTCGCTGATGATGCTCTACGTGGAGCAGCTGACCGATTTGAGCGGCAACGCCCGGGTGGCGGTGCCGGATGTGACGGGGCTGTCGGTGCTGGAGGCCAACCGACTGCTGCGCTCCTACGGACTAAAGATGGAAATCGAGGGCGGCGGGCTTGCGGTTTCGCAGGTTCCGGTCGCCGGTGAGGAGATCTTCCCCACGGCCTCGGTGGCGGTGACGTTCGAGCCGCCGTGAGGAATGGGGGAGGCGCCTTGGGACAAAGTACAGGGGGATGCCGAATGAAGCTGAAGGAATTGGTCGGAACGATCCCGGGCTCCGTGCGGATTGCCGGGGATGGTGACATCGAGATTTCAAACGTCTGCGCGGATTCCAGGCGGGTGCAGAAGGGAGACCTGTTCATCTGCACGCCGGGAATGCGCATGGACGCTCACCGCTTCGCGCCGCAGGCCGTGGAGAGCGGCGCGGCGGCGCTGCTGGTGGAGCGCGAATTGCCGCTGCCCGTGCCGCAGGTCATCGTGGAGGACGCCCGAAGCGCCACCTCCTACGTGGCGGCCCAGTTCCACGGAAACCCCGCGAAGCGCATGCGGATGCTGGGCATCACCGGCACCAAGGGCAAGACGACCACCAGCTTCCTGCTGAAGTCGATCCTCGAGGAGGCGGGAATGAAGGTCGGCCTGATCGGCACTGTCTGCTCGATGATCGGCGAGGAGACCATCCCCGCGAAGCTCACCACGCCGGACCCCATCGAGACCCAGGAGATGCTCGCCAGGATGGCGGACGCGGGCTGCGACTGCGTGATCATGGAGGTCTCGGCCCACGCGCTGGCCTTCAACCGGCTGGCGGGCATCGAGCTTGAGGTGGGCGCGTTCTCGAACTTCTCCCAGGACCACCTGGACTTCTTCGACACCATGGACAGCTACTTCGACTGCAAGATGCGCTTCTTCGACCCCGCGGTCACGAGGAAGATCATCTACAACGCCGACGACGACCGCGTGGCCTCGGGCATGCGCGCCCTCGGCCGGGAGGCGCTGCGCATCGGCATCCGCGAGGGCAGCGACGTGTACGCCAACGACATCGAGATCAACGAGCGCGGCTCGTCCTTCCTGATGTCCTGGCACAAGCACTTCCGCACGGCGGTGGCGCTGAAGCTGGCCGGCATCTTTAACGTGTACAACGCGCTGCTGGCGGCGGGCATCTGCGTGTGCATGGACGTGCACGAGGAGGCGATCCGCAGGGGCCTGGAGGACGTGCGCGCGGTTCCGGGCCGCATCGAGCTGCTGGAGACCAACACGCCCTACCGCGTGATCCTGGACTACGCCCACTCGCCGGACAGCCTGGAGAACATACTGCGCGCCGTGCGCCAGACCACGAAGGGCCGCATGATCGCGCTCTTCGGCTGCGGTGGCAACCGGGACACGGCGAAGCGGCCGCTGATGGGCGCCATCGCCGGGGAGCTGGCGGACTACTGCATACTGACCAGCGACAACCCCCGCAACGAGGAGCCCATGGCGATCCTTGACGCCATCGAGGAGGGCATCAAGGGCACCGGCTGCGAGTACGTGGTGATCGAAAACCGCCGGGAGGCCATCCGCTACGCGCTGAAGAAGGCGGAGCCCTCGGACGTGATCGTGCTGGCGGGCAAGGGCCACGAGACCTACCAGGAGATCAAGGGCGTGCGCTACCCCTTCAACGAGAAGATCGTGGTGGCGGAGCTGTTGAAGGAGATGCTGGACTAGGGCGCCGGGTTTGCAGTTGCGCAGGATTTATCCTAAACTTGCTGGAATCGCCGCCCCGGCCGGGGTATAATGGGGAAGAGCGCCGGAGCGGTCCGGCGGCAGAATGGCGGCGGCGCGCCCGCTTTGGCCGCGCCGCGGGCAAATTGGAGGGGAACATAAGATGCAAAGGCTGATTTGGGCGATCATCGCGGCGTTCGCCGTGACCTTCGTTCTTGGCCCGATCATGATTCCGTGGCTGAAGAAGCTGAAGTTCGGCCAGACGATCTACGACCTCGGCCCCCAGAGCCACATGAAGAAGCAGGGCACGCCCACGATGGGCGGCCTGATCTTTGCGCCGGGCGCGCTGGTCGTGGGCGTGGCGCTGTCCAAGGGCGGCGCGGGCAGCGTCTACCTGTGGATGATACTGGTCTCGGCGCTGGGCTTCGGGGCCATCGGCTTCGTGGACGACTTCATCAAGGTGCACCTGAAGCGCCACGAGGGCCTGACGCCCAAGCAGAAGCTGGTGCCGCAGATCATACTGTCCATCGGCCTGGCGGTCTGGGCGTACCTGACGCCCTCGGTGGGCTCGAGCTGGACGATCCCCTTCGTCAACGCGGAGTGGAACCTCGGCGTGCTCTACATCCCGGTGATGGTGTTCGTGCTGGTGGGCACGGTCAACTCCGCAAACCTGCTGGACGGCCTGGACGGCCTGCTGGCGGGCTGCTCGATGATCGACTTCATCACGATGATGCTGATCGCCTTCACCATGTCGCTGGCGGACGAGGGCAACCGGGGCAACCTGCTCAACACCGCCATCTTCGCCGCGGCGATGGCGGGCTCGCTGATGTGCTTCCTGCGCTTCAACGGCTATCCGGCCCGCGTGTTCATGGGCGACGTGGGCTCCTTCTTCATCGGCGGCACGCTGGTGGGGATGGCGATGGTGACGAAGCTTTCGCTGCTGCTGCCCATCATCGCGATCACGATGTTCGTCTCCAGCCTGTCGGACATCATCCAGGTGAGCTACTTCAAGTACACCAAGAAGAAGACCGGTGAAGGCAAGCGCGTGTTCAAGATGGCGCCGCTGCACCACCACTTCGAGCTCTCCGGCATCCCGGAGACGCGGGTGGTGACGAGCTACTACCTGGTCACCGCCGCGCTGTGCCTGCTGACGATGCTGGGCTTCGTGGCCTGACTTTCCTGCGATACCGGAGGGGCGGTGCGGCGGTGCCGCGCCGCCCTTCACGACTGATTATTGAGGAGGATTCTTTCCGATGGCAAAGAGGGCGATGGTTCTGGGACTGGCGCGCAGCGGCATCGCGGTGAGCGAGCTGCTGCTGCTTCGCGGCTGGGAGGTGCTGGCCTGCGATACCAAGGAGCGCGAGAAGTTCGAGGGCGCGCTGGACGAGATCGAGCGCAAGGGCGCGAAGCTCGCGCTCGGCGAGGGGGAGCCGGAGAAGCTGCTGGACGGCGTCGACATGCTGGTGGTCAGCCCGGGCATTCCGCTGACCCATCCGGCGATGGTTCGGGCGAAGGAGCTCGGCATCGAGGTCGTGGGCGAGGTGGAGTACGCCTACCGCGAGTCGAAGGGCAGGCTGCTGGCGCTGACCGGTACCAACGGCAAGACCACCACCGTGACGCTGCTGGGCGAAATCTTCAAGAACGCCGGATTCACCACCCACGTGGTGGGCAACATCGGCATACCCTACTCCGGCGCGGTGCCGGGCATGACCGACGAGGACGTGACCGTCTGCGAGATCTCCTCATTCATGATGGAGACCAGCGCGCAGTTCCACCCGATGGTCAGCGCCGTGCTGAACATCTCCGAGGATCACCTCAACCGCCACGGCACGATGGAGCGCTACATCGCCCTGAAGGAGCGCATCTTCGAAAACCAGACGCCGGACGAGTACACCGTATTGAACTACGACGATCCCGTGACCCGGGACATGGCGAAGCGCACGCCCGCGAAGGTGGCCTGGTTCAGCGAGGGGGAGGGCGTGGACTTCGGCGCCTTCGTGCGCGACGGCTGGATCGTGTTCGGCGAGAACGCGAGCGCGGTGCGGGTCTGCCCGGTGAGCGAGGTCAACATCCCCGGCCGCCACAATCTGCAGAACGCGCTGGCGGCCACCGTGATGGCCATGTGCGCGGGCGTCGCGCCGGAGGTCATCCGGCACACGCTTTCGACCTTCCAGGGCGTGGAGCACCGCATCGAGTTCACGCGAGAGTTGGACGGCGTGCGCTTCATCAACGACTCCAAGGGCACGAACGTGGATTCCTCCATCTGGGCCGTGCGGGCGATGAACCGGCCGACGGTCATCATCCTGGGCGGCTACGACAAGCATACCGACTTCACGCCGCTGTGCGAGGAGATGCGCAAGTTCCCCATCGAGCACGCGGTGCTCATCGGCGTGACCGCCAAGCAGTTTGAAGAGACGCTGGAGAAGGTGGGCTTCCACGACTGGGAGCACGCGGGCAGCGACTTCGAGGCCGCCATCCGCCGCGCCTTCGAGATCGCCCAGCCCGGCTGGAACGTGCTGCTCTCGCCCAGCTGCGCGAGCTTTGACATGTTCGTGGACTACGAGGCGCGCGGGCGCATCTTCAAGGAGATCGTGGGCCGCCTGGAGAGCAAGGGAGCTTGACCCTTCGCGCCGCATCCGGTGCGAAGGCCGCGGCGAGGCCGCGGAGGAAGTTTGTGTTGTTTCGGGGCGTGGACCGGGGGCTGATGGTCAGCTTCGTGCTGCTGCTGGCCTGCGGGCTGACCGTGCTCTATGCGGCGAGCTTCTACAACGCCCAGGACGGCGGAAGCGCGCTGGCGGAGGTCTACTCCCAGCTGATGGGCATCGCCGTGGGCGCGGTGCTGATGCTGGTGCTGCTGCGCATCGACTATCGAATCCTGGCGAACACGAAGGTCGCCAACGCGCTGCTGCTGGCGAGCGTGGCGCTTTTGATCCTGGTGGCGATTCCGGGCATCGGGCGGATGCTCAACGGCTCCCGGCGCTGGCTGCGCCTCGGGCCGGTGAGCTTCCAGCCCTCGGAGCTGGCCAAGTACGCGGTGATACTGCACCTGGCCCGGCTCCTGAGCCGCCGGAGCTTCGATGTGACGAAGCTCTTCACAGGGCTGGTTCCGGCGTTCGTGTTCCCGGGGATCGCGTTTCTGCTGATCCTGCTCCAGCCGAACCTGTCCACGGCGGGCAGCATACTGATCGTCTCCGCCGTGATGGTGATGGTCGCCGGGGCGCGCTGGCTGCACCTGGGCATGATCGGATGCTCCGGCATGGCGCTGGCGAGCTACTACGCGATGTCCGAGGACTACCGCCGCGCGCGGCTGATGTCCTTCCGGGATCCCTTCGCCTATCTGAGCAACGAGGGCTACCAGCTCTCCCAGTCGCTCTTAGCCTTCGGCTCGGGCGGGCTGTTCGGCATGGGGCTGGGCAAGGGGCGGCAGAAGTACGCCTTCCTGCCCTACCCGGAGTCGGACTTCATATTCGCCGTGGTGGGCGAGGATCTGGGCCTGGTGGGCTGCGTGGCGATATTGGCGCTTTTCATGGCCTTCGTGTTCTTCGGCCTGCGGGTGGCGATTCGCTGCCGGGATCGCTTTGGCTCCATGCTGGCGGCGGGCATCTCGGCGATGATCGGCGTGCAGACCGTATTGAACGTGGCCGTGGTGATCGGGCTGATGCCCACCACCGGGCTGCCGCTGCCCTTCTTCAGCGCGGGCGGAACCTCCGTCTCGATCCTGATGGGCGCGACGGCGATCCTGATGAATATCTCCGCTTCGGAGCAGAACAATAGCCCTGGGGACGATTGACGACGGGAGGCGAGGAACGTGAGGAGAAGGCGGAGCCCGCTGGGCTGGATCGCGCTGTTGATCGTGCTGCTGATCGCGCTGGCGGCGTTCGTGGTGTTCCGCTACGTGTTCGTCGTGCGCAACGTTTCCATCAGCGGAAACCGAAACCTGCCGGACGAGACGGTGATCCGCGCGGCGCGCATCGACTTCGGCTCCTCCATATTCTTCGCGGACGAGGAGCAGATGCGCAAGGGCGTGAATTCCCTGGGCACGGTGAAG
>CANQGC010000029.1 GCA_947600345.1 uncultured Clostridia bacterium | reverse complement strand
CGTACAGCGCGTCGTAATCGGCGCCGTTGGCGTGCACCAGCACGCGGGCGTTCTCGGCGCGCTCCTCGTCGTTCTCCCCGGCGGCGGAGGCCTCCGCGTCCTCCAGGTTGGTCTCGGCGGTGGTCCTGGCGGTCTCCTCCACGTCGGCCAGCTCCTCGTCGCTCAGGGCATTGCCGCCCTCGTCATAGTGGGCCGCGGCGATCCGGTTGCGGACCTCGGAGGTCAAACTGTCCTCGATGATTCCGTGCACCTGATCGTGGCCGATGGTTAGGCCGAAGTAGGCATACATCTGCGCCGTCTGGTTATAGTTGGTATAGAAGTTGCTCACGGCGTCGGCCACGGTGACCTCGCCGCCGTCGTAGGTGGCGGCCACCTTCGAATAGTCCTTGTCGATCTTGGCGATGTCCTCGTCGGCCTGCATCTTGGGATCGATGCCGATCAGATTGCAGCCGGAAAGCGCCAGCGCGAGCGCGAGCACCAGGCCCAGCGCCTTAGCAAAAGTAGCTCTCATGCGTTTCTTCCTTTCAGTCTCCAGTTCTTTTTCCTCCGCCTCGGAGGTCATCCTAGTATATTATACACATTTCCGGGGAATAAGCAAGTTATTTTCGTTAACCTCGCCCCAGGGCGCGGTGTAAAAATTCTCGCCGCCCTCCTCCAGCGCGCACACGCGCCGCCTGCCGAACATCGAGGCGAAGCCCCGAATCTCCCGGTCGCTGGCGCCGATGAGCAGCACCTCGGACGCCACCAGCGCCAGATTGCGCCTGGCGAAGCGCTCCAGGCGCGCCGCCTGGCCCGCGAGCCTCGGCCCACAGCGGTCGAACAGCTTGCTCCCGGTCAGCGCCAGCCGGTCCACCGGAAGCTGCGCCGCCAGCGCGGCGGCGGCTCCCGCGCCGGTTCGATTCGCCGCCACGCAGACCCAGCCGCAGCTCTTGCGCAGCTCCCACAGCGCCGCCTGCGCCCGCTCCAGCCAGTTGCCGCCCTCCTCGCCGTCGAGCCGCACGCCGATCCAGCTTCCGCCCCGGCCCGCGAGCCGGGCGTCCGCCGCGTCGTCCAGAACCAATACGCCCCGCGCCTCCTGAACCATCCGAACCTCCTTCGGACCTCCTCAGCGCGCCTCCGACTGGCACACCGCCAGCAGCACGTCCTCCGCACCCAGCACCGTGTCCGGGCCGGGCATGGCGTCGATGTCCTCGCCGCTGCGCACCGCCACCAGGTTGATCCGGTTCTTCGCGCGCAGATTCAGCTGCTTGAGCGGCACGCCCACCCACTCGGGGCGCACGCGCACCTCCATCAGCGAATAATCGGGGGAGAGCTCCAGGAAATCCATGATCTTTTCCGATATCAGGTTATGCGCGACCCTGCGCCCCATATCCCGCTCCGGGAAGATCACCTTGTCCGCGCCCAGCCGGGTGAGCATCCTGCCGTGGAAATCGTCGCTCGCCTTGGCGACGATGCGCGGCACGCCCAGCTCCTTCAGGTGCATCACGATCACGCTGGAGGCCTTCACGTCGTCGCCCATCGTGACCACGGCCACGTCGAAATCCGGCGCGCCGATCTGCCGGAGCACGCCCTCGTCCATGGCGTCGCCCCGCACCACGTCGGTCAGCAGGCTGCGATGGCTCTCCACCGCCTCCAGGTTCCGGTCGATGGCCAGCACCTGCATGCCCTGCCGCATCAGCTCCCGCGCCAGCGCCGAGCCGAAGCGCCCCAGCCCGACCACCAGATACTGCTTCGTCTTCTTCATACGCAATCCGCACTCCTCAAATCCTCGCGACCGGCCGCCGCTAGCCGATCATGATGTCCCCGCCCGGATAGTCGATTCTGGGCTGCGCGCCGCCGTCCCTGCGCGCCAGCAGCAGCGCCATCGTCAGCGGCCCAATGCGCCCCAGGTACATGGTCAGTATAATCATCGCCCGGGACAGCGGCGCGAGGCTCGCCGAGCCGAAGGCCGAAATCCCCACCGTGCCCATCGCGGAAGTGCACTCCATCACGATGTCCATGAAGTCCAGCTCCGGCTGCAGAAGCGAGATCAGCGTCACGTCCGCCGCCGCCACGCAGACGGCGATCAGCGCCACCGCCACCGCGCGCCGCACCAGCTCCAGCGATATGCTCCGCTTGAAGGCCACGATGTTGCGCTCGCCGCGCACCGTCGCGCGCACGCAGAGGAAGATCACCGCCAGCGTCGTCACCTTCACGCCGCCGCCGGTGGAGGCCGGGGACGCGCCCACGAGCATCAACAGCCCCGATATGAACTTCGTCGCCGGGCGAAGCGCCTGCTGGGAGATGGTGTTGAAGCCCGCCGTGCGCAGCGTCACGGACTGGAACAGCGCCGCCATCAGCTTCTCGCCGAGGGGAAGCCCGCCCAGCGTGCCCGGGTTGCCCCACTCGGCGACCAGCACGAACAGGAAGCCGAAGAGCGTCAGTATCCCGTAGGCACACAGCACCAGCCGGGTGTGCACGTACAGGTACTTCCCCCGACGGCGGTCCGCCAGGTTGCGCAGCACACCGAAGCCCAGGCCGCCGATGACGATCAGCAGCATCACCGCGAGGTTCACCAGCGCGTCCGCGCGGAAGCCGGTGAGGCTGGAATAGTTGCCGAAGAGGTCGAAGCCCGCGTTGCAGAAGGCCGAAACCGCGTGGAAGGCGGAGAAGTACAGCCCCTTCCCCCAGCCGAACATGGGCACAAAGCGCAGCGCCAGCAGCAGCGCTCCCGCGCCCTGCACGGCGAAGGCGCTGGCCGCCACCCAGCGGATCAGGCCCTCCATGCCGCTCAGGTTCGATTCGTTCATCGACTCCCGGATCAGCATCCGCTCCCGCAGCGAGATCTCCCGCCCCAGCGCCCGGAAGACCAGCGTGGCGAAGGTCATGAAGCCCAGGCCGCCCACCTCGATCAGGCACATCAGCACGATCTGCCCGAAGAGGTTGAAGGTCGTGCCCGTGTCGCGCACCACCAGCCCCGTGACGCACACGGCGGAGGTGGAGGTAAACAGCGCGTCGAACCAGCCGATGCTGCGACCCGACCGCGCCGCGCAGGGCAGGCTCAGCAGCAGGCTCCCCAGCAGTATGATGGCGGCGAAGCCCGCCGAGATCACCAGCAGCGGGTCCGCGTCGAACCTCCTGCGCCGCCTCAAAGCCGTCATACCGTCATCCTCTCCACCAAAAGCTCCCGGGCGCAGCGCCTGCAGAGCGCCGGGGGAAGCAGCTCCTCGGGCGGCGTCGCGCAGCGCGCCGAGGCCGCGCCCACGCCCAGGCGGAAGGCGTCCTCCAGCGAGCCGCCCCGGGCGAAGCCCGCGGCCAGCCCCGCGATCATCGAGTCCCCCGCCGCCACGGTGGAGCGCACCTCCACCCGCAGGCCCGGCGTGCGCAGCGCGCGCTTGCCGTCGGTGATCAGCGCGCCGTCGCCGCCCAGGGACACGGCCACCACGCCCACGCCGAGGCGCACGCAGTCCAGCGCCGCGCCCAGCAGCGCCGCGTCCGTATCCAGCTTGCGCCCGGCGAGCAGCTCCAATTCGTAGCGGTTGGGCTTGATCAGGAAGGGCTTCGCCTCCAGCCCCAGCCGCAGGCGCTCGCCGTCGGCGTCCAGTATGACCCGGCAGCCCGCGCCGGCGGCGGAGCGCGCCAGCGTGCGGTAGAAGTCCGCCGGGCAGCCCGGCGGCAGCGATCCGGTGAGCACCAGGAAGTCCGACTTCGCCGCGTGGCGCGAGACCAGCGCCTCCACCTCCCGGAGCGCGGCCACATCCACCGGCGCGCCGGAGGCGTTGAGCTCGGTGATCTCGCCCTTCGAGCGGTCGAACACCTTCACGTTGACGCGCACCGCGCCCGGGCACCAGGCGAACTCGTGGGCCACGCCGGCTCCGTCCAGCCGCTGCTCGAACAGCCGCCCGCCCTCGCGGTACATCAGTCCGATGCATCCGGCCTCCTCGCCCAGCGCGGCGGCGGCCAGGGCCACGTTCACGCCCTTGCCCGCGGCCACGTCCGTCTGGGAAACCACCCGGTTCAGCCCGCCCACCCGGAAGCGCTCCACCGCGGCGGTGCGGTCGATGCTGGGATTCAGCGATATGGCAGTGATCAAGAAACCATCCCCCGTTTTCGAGGCCCTCCGCCCCGCATGGCGATGCCACAGGCCGCGCCTGTGGCATCCGCTATCAGTTCCAGACGTCCCTCGCCGCGGGGTCCACCGTCACATCGGCGACCGGCATGTTGAAGGGCTCCTGAGTCACGTTCGGCACCGGCGTCACCACAATCTGCGGCGTCGGCTCCTGAGCGACTCCTGCCTCGCCTCCGCCGCCGAACGACTCGTCGCCGTACATATCCTCGCCCTCGTACACCGGCGCCTCGTCGCCGTACATGTCCTCGCCCTCGTACATCGGCGCCTCGTCGCCGTACATGTCCTCGCCCTCGTATACCGGCGCCTCGTCGCCGTACATATCCTCGCCCTCATACACCGGCGCCTCGCCGTCGGCGGAGCCGGGCTCGCCCCAGATGCTCGCCGCGCCGCCGTCGTCCGACGGGAACTCGTCGCTCGGGAAGCCTCCGTCCGCGCCCTGGCCGTCCCAGGCCTCCGGCTCGCCCTCGTCCGCGGGCTCGTCCTCCTGCGGCTCCTCCTGCCCGGGCAGCTGAGTGACCACGTTTACGGTGAACTCCGCCCGCGCGCCGCTCTCGGCCGACGCGGTGATGACCGCTGTGCCGTAGCCGCCGGTCATCTCCACCAGGCCCTCCTGGGTGACCGTCGCCACCTGCTCGTTGTCGGAGGTGTAGATGATGGTGTTCAGATCCGAATCCGCCGGGTAGTACTCGGTGCGCAGCTGGATCGGCTCGCCCGTCTCCTCGCGCAGCAGGTAGACCTCGCTCCGGTCGAGCGTGATCGTGTGGATGTTCACCTGCACGTTCAGGCGGCAGGAGGCGACCATGCCGTCCGAGGAGGCGTCGATGCGGCAGGTGCCGCTTTTAAGCGCCGTGACCAGGCCGTTGGCGTCGACGCTGGCGACGCTCGGGTCGGTGGACGACCAGCTCACCAGGTGGCGCATGTCCGATTCGACGCTGCCGTCCTCCTCCAGGAACATCAGCTGCATCTGCAGGGTATCGCCGCGCTCCAGCGTGGCGCGGGTGGGGTCCAGCTGAATCTGCTTGGGCGCGGGCTCCACCGTGACCTTCATGCCGGAGGTCAGGCCGTCCGCCGTGACCACGGTCACGTAGGCGCTGCCGGGATTGCGGGCCACGACCGCGCCGGTCTCCGTCATGGCCAGCACCGTCGGATTGGAGCTGATCCAGCGCCGCACGCTGTCGGTGCAGTCCAGCGGCAGGTAGGATACGTTCAGCGGCACCTGCGCGCCCACGCCCAGCGTCATGTGGTTGGGCGATATGTGCACCGCCGTGCCCGCCACCCGCACGTGCACCCGCGCCGTGGCGGTCATGCCGTTGGAGGCGATCACGGAAACGTAGGCATTGCCGCCGCCGACGCCCTCGACCCTGCCGGAGGAATCCACCCGCACGATGTTTTCATTGGAGGAGAGCCAGCGCAGGCGCTGATCGGTGGCGTCGCTGTTGAACGTGGCGCGCAGGCCGCTGTACTCCCCCTTGTCGATCGAGAGCTGATCCACATTGAGCTCGAGCTGCGTCATCGGCACGCCCGCCACCTTCACTAGCGTCTCGGCGCTGGCGCCGCCCGAGGCCTCGGCGCGAATCACCGCCGTGCCCGAGCCCGCCGCGTAGACGGTGCCATCCAGCGCGATGCGCGCCACGCGCACGTCGGAGGTGGAGAAGCGCAGCCGCTGGCTCACGTCCTCCGAGCTCAGCGAGCACACCAGCTTGTAGCTGTCGCCCACGGACATGTGAAGCTCCCCCGGCTTCAACAGCAGCGAATCCTCCTGCCCGTAGCGCATCGGCACGAACAGTATGACGGCCAGCAGCAGCGCAAACGCCAGTACGGCGAGTTTTCCTTGCGAGGTCTTCACGGCGCAGCCTCCTACACGACCGGGGCCTCTCCCCGCTCGTCCATCGGTATCCAGATTCTATTATACGTATTTTCCGCCCCCGGGTCAACGTTTTTTTCCGCGCATCCCCTTGCCAAATGGTTCTCCCTGCGTTAAACTGGTAGCAAATACCCGAATGCAAGGGGGAAACCGCCATGAGGTTGCGCCTGAGCGACGCGGAGCTTTCCGCCCTCAACGCCTATCTGGATCAGAATCCGGACTGCGAGCGCCTGTCCAAGCGCGAGGCCGTGCTGGACATCTACGACTGTGATCCGCCGGTTTCGATGAACTTCGTGTTCGTGAACGGCGGCATCGGCATCGACGGCGCCTTCGAGCTGAACTATTCCGAGGCGGACGACGGCTGGTACCTGGGGGAGCGCATCGAGGATGCCGCGCGCGTCCGGGCGCTGCTGGAGGCCGCCGGAGCGCTCGGCGGCGCATGAGCGCCTCCCCGCGGGACGAGCGCGCCTTCCAGGCGATCCGGGCGCTGCTCGATCACCTGCACCCGAAGGCGGACAACGCCGCGCTGGTGGCTTCGCTGCGGGAGCATTTCGCGTCGGCGGACGCGCTATTCAGCGCCGGTCCGGGCGTGCTGGAGCGGCTGGGCCTCTCCTCCGGCGACGCGCTGCTGCTGGGCCGCCTGCCGGAGCTCTCCCGCTGCATACAGCGCGGGCGCTTCGAGGCGCGGCCCCAGCTGGCGCACCTGCCCGAGGCCGGCGAGTACCTGGTGGCGCTGTTCCACGGCCTGCAGGTGGAGCGCTTCTACCTGCTCTGCCTCAACGAGCGGGGGCGGCTGATCGAGCGGGTGCTGATGCAGGAGGGCACGAGCGACACCGCGCTGTTCAGTCTGCGCAGGATGCTCGCCGAGGCCATCCGCACGGACGCCAGCGCGCTGGTCATCAGCCACAACCACCCCTCACTCACGCTCCGGCCGTCCCAGGACGACGTGGCGTGCACCGCGGACGCCATACGCGCGCTGACGGCGGTGGGCATACCGCTGCTGGACCACATCATCGTCGCCGGCCGCCAGGCGGTGAGCCTGCGCCAGAACGGCTTCGTGCCCGCCCATCTGTGGCTCCGCCAGTGCCCGGACCTCCGCCTGCTGCAGAACTGGCTGGAGGAGGCGCCGAAGCGGCGTCCCAGGCGGCAATAGTCATGAAGGAACCCGGCGCGATGCGCCGGGTTCCTTCATGTTCGCACGCCTCACTCGTCGCAGCTCTGCGTCTGCTCCAGGCGCATGATCATGTCCACCCTGCGGGCGTGGCGCCCGCCCTCGAACTCCGTGGTCAGGAAGGTATCCACGATGGATTCCGCCGTCTGCACGCCAACGATGCGCGCGCCGAAGGCGATCAGCCGGCAATCGTTGTGCGCCCGGCAAAGGCCGGCGCTCACGGCCTCGGATACACAGGCGCAGCGCGCGCCGCGCACCTTGTTGGCGGCGATGGAGATGCCCACGCCTGTGCCGCAGATCAGTATGCCCCTGTCCGCGCCGCCCGAAACCACGCACTTTGCCACGGCCTCCGCCGGCCGGGGATAATCCATGCGCTCGCCCTCGGCGCTGCCGAAGTCGATCACCTCGTGCCCCTTCTGCTCCAGATACGCCTTCACGTGCAGCTTCATCTCCACGGCGGCGTGATCGTTTCCGATGGCAATCCTCATAAGCCTCTCAACCCCCCATATTCGAAATCTCTGAAAAGAAATATACTCCAAATCCACGCCCTTGTCAACCTCTCGACGCAAAGGGCTGCCCGGGTGGCGAATCGCCATTCCGGGCAGCCCACGATTTCACTCGGCCCTCTTGCGGCGCTTCGGCGTCACTCCGCCGCCGCGCCCTCCTCGTTCGCCTCGCTTACCTCCGGCACCTCAGCTTCCGGCTCCTGCACCTCCTCGGGCGTCTCCTCCTCGAACACAACCTGCTCCGGCGTCGGTTCCGGCGCCTCCTCGGGCAGCGGAGCGGGCGCCTCCTCCTCAGCCGCATCCTGCTCCGGCGTCGGTTCCGGCGCCTCCTCGGGCGCCTCTCCCTCGAGCGCATCCCGCTCCGGCGTCAGCTCCGGCGCAGCCTCGGAGACCGGATCGGACGCCTCCACCGCGTCGACAATTTCCACGCGCACGCTGGCCTTCTTGCCGGTGGAGGTCTTTACCGAGATCGTCACCGAGCCCTTCTTCTTCGGCATCACGATGCCATTCTTCACCGTGGCGATCTTCTTGTTGCTCGTCGTCCACGTCAATTTGCTCGTCGCCGTCGACGGCTGCATGGTCGCCACGAGCGTAAGCTCCTGATTGAGCGGCAGCTGCACCGGCCCCGCCGGGGAGAGCGCCACGCTCGTCGCCTTGGTCGGATCAACGATCTTTACCTGCACGCTGGCCTTCAAGCCGTTGCGCGTCTTTACCGTAATCTTCGCGAGTCCCGCCTTCTTGCCGGTCACGATGCCCTCGCCGTTCACCGAGGCGACCTTCCTGTTCGACGAGCTCCAGGTCAGGCCGCTGCGCGCGTCCGCCGGCTCCATCTGCGCATGCAGCTCCAGCGTCTCCTTCATGTTCAGCTCCACCACGTCCGTCCGATCCAGCGCGATGCCCGTGGGCTTGTAGTGATCGACGATCTGAATGGCGACGCTCGCCGAGAGCTTCTTGCCGTTCGGGCCCTTCTTGGACGACTTCACGGAGATGACCACCGAGCCCTCCTTGACGGGCTGGACCAGGCCGCCGGCGCTCACCTTCGCGATCTTCTTGTTCGACGAGCTCCAGGTCAATTTGCTGTAGGCGTGCTCTGGCTCCATCAGCGCCCGAAGCTGCAGCGTGTCGCCGGCCTCCAGCTCCACCGGACCGCTCTCGCTGAGCGCCAGGCTCGTGGGATTGAAGCCCTTGATGGTGAACTTCTTTACGATGCTCCCGCTGTAGTTGCCGCGCCCGCTGATCGTCAGCTTCGCCGTGCCGGGGATGGTGTTTTTGGCGTAGGTGACGCTGTAATCCGTCTCCGGCACGAGCGTCCTGCCGCCGCAGACGACGGAGCGCACGGCGGGCTCCTGGGCCGTCCCGTCGTAGAACAGCGTATTGTCCTCCCCCAAATCCAGCTCGACCTCCGCGCCGGAGAGCTTCTTCACCTTGACCTGGACCTTCTTCGTGAGATTCTTGCCCATGACCGAGGCCGCAAGTTTCGTCTCGCCGGTGTGAAGCGCCGTCAGCACGCCATCCTCCAGCGACACGATGGTGGGATCCTCCACCGCCCAATCGTAGGACACGGCGGCGGAGAACTTCCCGCCCGGCCACGTCGCCAGGAGGCTGAGCTTCACGGGTTCGGGCGCCAGCTCCACGGCGTCGCCATAACTCATCGTGAGCGCCTTGGCGGAGGCGCTGATGCTTGCGATCAGGGGCGACGCGATCTCTACGGATACCTTGGTGCTGGAATTGTTCGCGGACGCCTGGGGCTCGTTATCGTCCGAGGTATAGCCAAACTCCTGCACCCAGTAGTGATACCCGTTGAAGTAGACGTGGCCGATGCCGATGGCGTTGAAGTCCTCGCCGAGCATGTTTCTGCGATGGCCCTGGCCGTCAAACTTCTGCTTGTCCTCCCGCCAACCTTTGTAGGCGGCGGAGGCGGAAGTGTAGCCCGCCGCGATGTTCTCGCCCTCCGCCCAATAGCTGTTTTGGGAGAGATCGTAGGCGTCGAAGCAGTCGCCCAGATTGGGCCGCGTGTGATCGAAGAAGATGGCGATTTCCGCGGCGCGCTGCATGGCGACCTTCTCCAGGCCGTAGTCGTACTTCAGCGGCTCCAGATCCTCGCAATAGATCTTGGTCCTGTTGTCGTAGTTCCAATACCAGGCGTCCTTGCCGGTCCGGAAGCTGTTGACCATGTCGAGCATCTTCCGCGCGTCGGTCTGGCCGAACTTGCAGGTGATCTGCGCGGTATAGATGGCATCCTCCTCCGCGAGCGCTCCGGAAAGCGCCTCCAGGCAGAGCAGGAGGACGACGGCCGCAAGCAGCGCTTTGCCAATGCGGGCGACGCGATTCTTCATAGAAATACCCCTCTCAGAACACATTTGTTATGAAAATTATAATTGAACCGATGGGAAAAGTCAATCGGATGGCGCTAGGATCTTCGTATATCTCGCTTCGACTTGACAATGCGGGCCCGAGCGTCTAAAATAGAAGTAGCATTGTAGAAGGGAAGTTTGTGCATGAAGAGATTAGTGGCCCTTGCGCTGGCGCTGGCGATGCTGCTGAGCGCGACTGCGCTGGCCTTTAACGGAAGTGGATATCCTCAGTGGGACGGCTCCTCGATCCCGGACGACTCCCTGTGCGTCGCCTTCGGCCAGGACCGCCTCACGCTGCGCTTCGATCCCGCCACGGATTACTCCAACGTGGAGGACGGCGTGATCCAGGCCTGCTTCTTCGCCTATGACGCCGCCGAGACCCACTACCTGGAGTTCTACCTGCTGATGCCCCAACTGGTGATGCCCGGCGACGTGCTGCGCAGCGGCGGGGAGATGAAGTGCTCCATCTGCCTCTACGAGACCGCCGTGGGCGACGAGGACTTCTACTACGCCGGGGACGTGGACGACCGCATGTCCGGCGACACCAGCTACGAGCTCACCATCGACTCCGTGGAGGGGAGCGGCACCTACCTGCGGGTCAGCGGCAGCGCGAAGGCGCTCCTGTGCCGCTACGAGCGCAACCAGCCCACCCAGGACACCCTGTCCGTCGACGAGGCGTACTTCGACTTCACGATGCCGCTGAGCGCCGCCACCGCCGAGCCCGGCAGCGCGACGCCCACGCCTCCGCCCGGACAGGAGACCCCCGCGCCCACCTTCCCCACCCAGCCGGACGACAGCCAGGCGCCGGGAACCACCTTCCCCGCGCTGCCCGCGCAGACCCTGCCGCCCACCTTCCCCGGACTGCCCGAGACCCAGCGCCCCGCGAGCGGCGGCCCGTCCTTCACGCTGCCGCCGGACTACGCGGTCATATAGGTCATATAGCGGAGGGCCAGGGCTGAGCCGCATTGGTCTTCCCCACTGGTAGAATCGAATGAATTGGAAACCCATGAAAAGCATCGAAAGGAACGACCGACTTATGAAGAAACTGCTGTGCGCATTGCTGATCCTCGCCCTGCTTCCCTCCCTCGCCTTCGCCGAGGGCGTCCGCGTCGCCGCGCTCAAGGGCCCCACCGCCATGGGCATGGTCAAGATGATGGACGACGACGCCGGCGCGAGCTACGCCTTCGAGATCCTCGCCTCCGCCGACGAGATCACCCCGCGGCTGACCCAGGGCGAGCTCGACATCGCCGCACTGCCCGCGAACCTGGCCTCCGTGCTCTACAACCGCACCGAGGGCGCGCTCCGGGTGCTGGCCGTCAACACGCTGGGCGTGCTCTACATCGCCGAGCGGGGCGATACCATCCACAGCGCCGCCGATCTGAAGGGCAGGACGATCTACACCGCCGGCAAGGGCTCCACGCCGGAGTTCGCGCTCAACTACATCCTCACCGCCAACGGCCTCACGCCGGGCGCGGACGTGACCATCGAGTTCAAGTCCGAGCACAGCGAGTGCCTGGCCGCGCTGATGGCCGACGAGAGCGCCGTCGCCATGCTGCCCCAGCCCTTCCTCACCACCGCCATGCAGAAGGCCGAAGACGTGCGCGTGGCGCTGGACCTGACGAAGGAGTGGGACGCGCTCCAGGGCGAGGGCGGCAGCGCCATGATCACCGGCGTGGTCGTGGCCAGAAGCGAATTCATCGACGAGAACCCCGAGGCCGTGGAGAAGTTCCTCGCGGACTACGAAGCCTCCGTGGAGTTCACCAACGCCAACACCGCCGAGGCCGCCGCGCTCATCGGCAAGTATGACATCGTGCCCGAGGCGGTGGCCGCGAAGGCGCTGCCCGGCTGCAACATCTGCTTCATCGCGGGAGCGGAGCTGAAGGAGAAGCTCTCCGGCTACCTGCAGGTGCTCTACGACGCCGCGCCCGAATCCGTGGGCGGCGCGCTCCCCGACGATGCGTTCTACTACGCCTCCGAAGGCTGAGCGCAGAATCAAGCTCTGGGCGGTTCTGTTCTGGCTGCTCCTCTGGCAGGCCGCCGCGATGGCCGTGGGCCGCGACTTCCTCCTGGCGTCGCCGCTCACGGTCTTCGCGCGCCTGTGCGAACTGGCAGTCGCGCCGCAGTTCTGGCGCGCGGCCATGTACTCGCTCCTCCGCATCCTGTCGGGCTTCCTGCTGGGAGCGCTCGCGGGCGCAGCGTGCGCGGGCCTGGCCGCGCGCTTTTCGCGCCTTCGGGAGCTGTTCGCGCCGCTGTGGCTGACGCTGCGCGCGATTCCGGTGGCGAGCTTCGTGGTCGTCGCGCTGATCTGGCTGCCCTCGCGCAACCTGTCGGTGCTGATCTCCTTCCTGATCGTCTTTCCGCTGCTCTACGCCGAGACCGGCGCGCAGATCGATCGCGCCGATCCCCAGCTGGCCGAGATGGCGCGGCTGTTTCGAATGCCCGCCGCCCGGAAGCTGCTCTACCTCTACCTGCTGCCCGCGCTGCGGGGCATGGGCCCCGCCTGCGCCACGGCGATGGGCCTGGCCTGGAAGTCGGGCATCGCAGCGGAGCTGATCTCCATCCCCACGGGCTCCATCGGCGAGCGGCTGTACCAGGCGAAGGTCTACCTGATGACGGGCGACCTGTTCGCCTGGACGATCCTCATCATATTGCTCAGCGCCGCCTGCGCGCGCCTGTTCACCGCGCTGCTGCGGCTGATCGCGGCGAAGCTGGAGGGGGTGTGAGCGTGGAAGTTCGAATCGAAAACCTGTGCAAGTCCTATGGCGAGCTAATGATATTCGAGCGCTTCAGCCACGCGTTCCCCGAGGGCAGGATCAGCTGCGTGCTCGGGCCATCGGGCCGGGGCAAGACGACGCTGCTGCGGCTGATCGCGGGGCTGGAGGCGCCAGACTCCGGCGAGATTTGGGGCATGGAGGGCAGGAGGGCGGCCATGGTCTTTCAGGAGGATCGGCTGTTCATGAGCCTCTCGGCGGAGCGGAACGTGCTGCTGACGGCAAGGCCGGGGTTCACACGGGCGGACGCGCGGGCGCTGCTGGAGGAGCTGGGGCTGGAAGCGCGGAGCACACCGGTGCGGGAGTATAGCGGCGGGATGCGAAGGCGGGTGGCCATCGCACGGGCGCTGGCGGCGGAGTATGAGGTGCTGCTGCTGGACGAGCCGTTTGCGGGACTGGACGAGGGGACGAGGGAGCGGGCCATCCAGGCGATCCGAAAGCATAGCGCCGGACGAACGGTAATCTGCGCCACGCACGGACAGGAAGACGCGGCGAAGCTGGAAGCGAAAACGCTGAAGCTGTAGGGCCGAAAAAGCAGGCGGCAGCAGAAGGGAGAATCCAAGGAACCTCAGGTTCCTTGGCAGGTCTGGGCGGAGCCCAGCGTAGCCCCAGAGGCTGCGCCAAGCAGGCGGTTGCGGTTTGCGAACAGAGGCATCGCTCAGGGGGCGGCCCGCGGCCATAAACCAAAGCAACAACCAATCGCGCCAACGCCCCGCCGCAACCATACCGCGGGCCGCCGCGGCGATTTTTTGGAAAGGGAAGCCAGAAGGCTTCCCTTTCCAAAAGAGTCCGCCACTAACTCGCAGGCGAAGCCTGCCGATAACCTGGCGCAATGGAAGAACGATGCGATCTATAGAAGATAGAAGCGAGATGCCGAATCGCGATGCGATCCCCGCGCAGGAGCGGAAGAAGATCTTGTTGAATCGAACGTGGCGCATTGCCGGGGACTGCTGGCAGTCGTGGCGTTGCGTTAGAGAGTTAGTGGCGGACTCTTTTGGCCAGGGAAGCCTTCCGGCTTCCCTGGCCAAAAAATCGCCGCCGCGGCCCGCGGTATGGAGGCGATGGGGCGATGGTACGCATTGCCAAAGCTTTGGTTGGACACCGCGGGCCGCTTGGGTTACGCTGCCTTTGTCCGCAAACCGCAGTCGCCTACTTGGCGCAGCCTCTTGGGTTACGCTGGGCGCTGCCCAGACCTGCTCAAGGGGCTTTGCCCCTTGAGAATCCTCACCAAGGAACCTGAGGTTCCTTGGATTCTCCCTTCTGCTGCCGCGCCTTCGAGCGGGAGGTTGCGTTGCCGCGCAGCGGGTGATTCTACTCCCGGTCCAGCTTGATGCTGATCTCGCCGGAGCGGAGCGTCCTGGTCTCGCCTTCGTCCGTTCGCACGATCAGGCTTCCGCCGTCGTCGATGTCCACCGCCGTGGCGGGATAGCTCTCGTCGCCGCGCAGCACGTACACCCTTCTCCCGATCACGTTGGACCGCGCGCGATTCTCCGCCATGAACTCCCCCGCGCCAAGCTGCGGGTAGAGGACGTTGAGCTCATTGATGAGCTCAGCGCAGAAGCGGCTGCGGGGAATGGGCCTCCCGCACTCGTTGGAGATGGACGTGGCGATGCCCGAGAGCTCCGGCGGGAACTCCATCTCCCCCACGTTCACGCCGATCCCGGCCACCACGTACTGCATCTGGCTGCTCTCGAAGTCCAGCCCGGCCTCGCACAGTATGCCGCAGATCTTCCGGCCGTGGACGTAGACGTCGTTGACCCACTTGATCTTCGCCTCGATCCCCCCATCGGCGGCCCGCTCCGCCGCCCGGGCGACGGCCACGGCGCACAGCGAGGTCAGCATCACGGCTCGATCCGCGGTCAGGTTGGGCCGCAGCACGAAGCTGATGTACACGCCGCTGCCCTCCGGTGAGAAGAAGCTCCTGCCGAAGCGGCCGCGGCCGCCGGTCTGCCTGCGGGCGAGCACGGCGGTGCCGTGGGGCGCGCCCTGCAGCGCCAGCTCCTTCGCCCGGCGGTTGGTGGAGTCGATCTCGTCGTGAATCTCCAGCCGCGCGCCGATGGGGCCCGGAGCCAGCCAGCGCCGGATCTCCGGCAGCGTCAGCGCCTCGGGCCCGGACGCGAGCCAGTAGCCGCGGTTCGTGGCGGCGTTGATCTCGTAGCCCTCCTTGCGCAGCTGCTCGATGGCCTTCCAGACCGCGCTGCGGCTCACCTCCAGCGACCGCGCCAGCTCGCTGCCGGACACCACGTCGCCGGCCTCCAGCAGCTTGCTCAGTACGTCCTCCTTGATCGACATGGCAACCTCCGCTCATTCTTCCTTCGCGCCGGCGGCCTTGCGCGCCTCCCGCTCCCGGCGGGAGAAGGCGCAGCCGCAGTAGTCCTGCCGGTACAGCCCGTACTGCGCCGACAGCTCGATCGACCGCTGATAGCCGTTTCGCTTCTTGAAGTCGGAGAAGAGGTAGCGCACCCCCTCCTCCGCCGCCACGCGCGCGCCGATGGCGTTGAGCAGCTGCGCGTCCTTCAGCGGGCTGATGGACAGGGTCGTGGTGAAGTAGTCCGCGCCAATCCCCTTCGCGAAGGCCGCGGTGGCGCGCAGGCGCATCTCGAAGCAGATGGCGCATCGGGCGCCGCCCTCGGGATCGGCCTCGTGGCCGTGCACCAATTCGAGCCAGCGCTGGGGCTCGTAGGCGCCTACGGTGACGCGCGCGTCCGGAAGCTTCATCTCCCGCACCAGCCGCTGCTCCTCCTCGGCCCGGTGCAGAAACTCCGGCTCCGGGGCGATGTTCGGATTATAGTAGAAGATCTCCAGCTCGAACGCGCCGCTCAACCGCTCCAGCACGGCGCTGGAGCAGGGCGCGCAGCAGGCGTGGAGCGCGAGCTTCGGGCGGCCGCCACGCTGGGCGATGCGCGCAAGCTCGCGCTCCATCTCAATCTGATAGTTCACCCTGGGATTCATCTCTCGCCGCCTCCACGGGCACGGTATCCATCGAGCGCTCCGGCAGCACCAGCGGCACGCGCCGGTGGAGGTTCACGATCTCAAAGCGCCTGCCCGTCTCCCCCCGCTCGCCGTCCAGCGTCCAATCCACGTCCTCGCTGGTCTCGAAGGTCAGGCGGTCGGCGGTGAAGAACTCGATCTCGTCGCTGGGGAAATCCCGAGCGTTGAGCGCCGCGATGATCTTGACCAGGTGCCCCGGCAGCGTCGGAAACTTGATCAGCATCACCTCGAACAGGCCGTCGTTGAGGCGCACCGTGTCCGGGTCCAGGCGCAGTATGCCGCCCACGGACAGGCTGTTGGTCACCGCGCAGAAGATGTAGTCGCCCTCGAACATCCGGTCGCCGCAGCTCACCCGGGCGTGGATGGGGCGCAGGTTCGGCAGATCGCGCAGGCCGTCCAGCACGTAGGCCAGGTGGCCGATCATGTTCTTGACGGGCTGGGGCGTCGCGTAGCTGCTGCGGGTAAAGGCGCCGCAGGAGGCTGTGTAGATGAAGTTTCGCCCGTCGAAGCGGCCCAGGTCGAACAGGCACAGCCGGCCGTCCACCGCGTCCTGCGCCGCGGTGAGGATGTCCCTGGAGAGGCCCAGGCTGCTGGCGTAGTCGTTGGTGGTGCCCGCGGGGATGTAGCCCACGGGGCAGCTCGCGCCGCCCTCCACCATGCCGGCGATGACCTCGTTGAGCGTGCCGTCGCCGCCGATGCAGACCACCCGGCCGAACTCGCCCGCCCGGGCGCGCAGGTGCTCCGTGGCGTCGCCCGGACCGGCGGTCACGTAGACCACGCAGTCGTAGCCGCGGTCGTTGTACAGCCGGACGATCTCCGGCAGGAAGCGGTTTGCCCGCCTCTGGCCCGCGTACGGGTTCAGGAGCAGCAGCAATCGCCTGTTCATTCCCCTTGTCCCCCCAATCCATCCTCGAGATTATGGACAAACGGCGCCGTAGCGAATCACCGGCGCCGATTGTATGCAATTCTAGCTTCTGTCCTGGCTTCTATACCTGGCTTCTGCCCTGGCTTCTATTCCAGCTTCTACCGCATCGCGCATGCCGCTCAGCAGATGCGCTCCAGTTTGAAGTCCAGGCCGTCGCAGGACACCTGATGATAGCGCACGCCGTCGATCTCCCCGCGGACCGCGCCCGCCAGACCGGCCCCGTGCAGGTGGCCGTAGACCACGTCCCGCGCGGCGTAGCGCTCCAATATGTCCGAAAACCCGGCGACGCCCTCCATGCGCGGCGGATAGTGCATCAGCACGATCAGCGGCGCCTCGGCGTCCCTCGCCCGAGCGCTCGATAGCGACATCTCCAGCCGCAGCCGCTCCCGGCGGTAGATGCGCGCGTCGTCGCTGTCGCCGTCCGGCTCGCCGGGGATCGTCCAGCCGCGGGAGCCCGCGAAGAGCAGGCCGTCCATCAGCAGGCTGTCGTTTTGGAGCGCGTAGCAACCCTGCGGAAGGATGCGGCGCACGCGGCCGATGGAGCTCCACCAGTAATCGTGGTTGCCGCGGAGCAGTATCTTCCGGCCCGGCAGCGCGCCCACGCGCTCGATGTCCTCCAGCGCCTCCTCCAGCCGCATCGCCCAGCTCAGATCCCCCGGCAGCAGCACGACGTCCTCGTCGCGCACCTTCTGCCGCCAATCCTCCTGAATGCGCTCGAAGTGGTTCAGCCAGTGCGGCCCAAACACGTCCATCGGCTTCTGGCGCGCCGGAAGGTGCAGATCCGAGATCGCCCAGACGGTCACGTTCAGCCTTCCTCGCCGGCTTCGTCCTTCGAACGGGAGTCCTCTTCCTCCTCCTCGTCGTCGCCGAAAAAGTCCTTGTCGTCGTCGAAGGTCTCGCCGTCGATGTTGTCGTCGATGTCCAGCTCGATCTCGTCCATGGTGCTGACGGAATCGATGCCGATGTCCGCGGTTCCGGAAACCACGTTCTCCTCGTCCTGATTTTCATTCGAGCGCTGCGCCATCTCCTTCAGGCTGTAGGCGCAGAGCTCCTGACCCGGCACCACCGGGTTT
>CANQGC010000028.1 GCA_947600345.1 uncultured Clostridia bacterium | reverse complement strand
GCTGCCCGGACCTGCTTAAGGGACTCTGTCCCTTAAGAATTCCTGCCAAGGAACCTGAGGTTCCTTGGATTCTCCCTTCTGCTGCCGCGTTTAGGCCGGGCCTCCCGTTCCCCAAACGAAGACCTCTGGCCCTCGGATCTATGGGGCCAGAGGTCGTGCCTCGTACCAAGGCTCCTTCAGAAACGCAACGCAGGACTTTAGGCCCATGATCTACGGGCCCAAAGTCCGTCGCCTAAACGCGGCAGCAGCTGGCCGCCGGCCCCGCCGGCTGCCGCGTTGAAAACGATAGCGCCGGATACTTTCCGGCCTGCCCTCCGCATAAGCTGATGCGGAGGTGTTATCCATGCGCATTCCCTGGGAGCTGATCGCCTCGTTCGCCGTGGGCCTGGCGCTGATCTGCCTGACGGGCTACCTTCTCCTCGTGCCCATGAAGCTGCTCTGGCGGCTGCTGGCGGGGGGCGTGCTGGGCGCGCTCGCGCTGATGCTGGTCAACGCCGTCGGCGCGCTGTTCGATTTCTCGGTGAGCGTCAATCCCTTCACCGCAATGGCCGTGGGCTTCCTGGGCCTGCCGGGCGCGGTGCTGGTGGTGGTGTTGCAATTGCTCCTTTGACGCCGCATTTCTCGCAGCAATCCCTTGCTTTTTCCGGAAAAAACATGTACAATGGATTTAACAAATTGCACCGCAAGGGAGGAGCATCCATGAAACACGGCATCTACTACGCCTACTGGGAGGACATGTGGGGCGCGGACTACATCCCCTACATCGAGAAGGTCGCCAGGCTCGGCTTCGACTTCCTGGAGATCGGCTGCGCGCCGGTCAATGATTTCCCCATCCAGACGCTCAAGGACCTGCGCAAGTGCGCGGAGGACAACGGCATCTACCTGACCGGCGGCTACGGCCCGTCGGCGGCCTACAATATGGCCAGCGATGATCCCGCCGTGGTTCGGGCTGCGAAGGAGTTCTACTACGAGCTCTTCCGCCGCTTTGAGATTCTGGACATCCACCACATCGGCGGCGGCGTGTACTCCTACTGGCCGGTGGACTACACGAAGCCCATCGACAAGGAGGGCGACTGGGCGCGTTCGGTGGAGAACGTGCGCGAGGTGGCGCGGCATGCCGCCGACAGCGGCGTGAACTTCTGCCTGGAGGTGCTGAACCGCTTTGAGGGCTATCTACTCAACACCTGCGCCGAGGGCGTGAAGTTCGTGGAGGAGGTGGGCGAGAAGAACGTTTACGTGATGCTCGACACCTTCCACATGAACATTGAGGAGGACGACATGGCTGCGGCGATCCGCCTGGCGGGCGACAAGCTGGGCCACTTCCACACCGGCGAGTGCAACCGCCGCGTGCCGGGCAAGGGCCGCACGCCCTGGCGGGAGATCGGCGCCGCGCTGCGGGAGATCGGCTTCACCGGCGGTTGCTGCATGGAGCCCTTCGTCAAGATGGGCGGCGAGGTCGGCCGGGACATCCGCATCTGGCACAACATGTACGACGACCTGAGCGAAGCCAAGCTCGACAAGGACGCCGCCGACGCCCTCAAGTTCCAACGCTACATGTTCGACACCGAAATGTAGGGCGGCGGGGCCGCCGGCCATCTGCTGCCGCGCATGAGCGACGGACTTTGGGCCCGTAGATCATGGGCCCAAAGTCCTGCGTTGCGTTTCTCCAGGAATCATAGTTCGAAGCGACGAAATCCTGCCCGTAGATCATGGGCAGGATTTCTGCGTATTGGGGACGGGGAGAAAAACCAAAAGGACACTAGCGCAGCAACGAAAGGAAGGATAAGCGAATCCCGCCCCTTCCCCTGCGTCCCCCACGCTGCGGGCAAAGCCCGCAGCCCCCCGGCCGCCGCGGGCGCGTAACCGCGGCGTAACGAAACCTCCGCAACACGAACTACCCCCGGTAGCCCCCGTACCCAAAAACCAAACGCCCCAGAGGGCCGGTATTGTCGGCCCGATAACGAAACCTCGGCAATACGAACTCAGCCAACCCCGGGTCCAGGGCCGCAGCCCTGGTCAGGAGAGGGAGGGGAGAATCCAAGGAGGGAACGGGGGACGCTTGACGTCCCCCATCTCTCCTTGGGCCGCCGGCAGGCGCCCCTGCCCACAGGCAGCAGCGACGGCCCGCAGGGCCGCCGCTGAAGGAATCCCCAGTGGGGATTCCTAATCCCCTTGTCGTGAGGCAGCCAGCCAAAATCCGCAAGGATTTTCGCTGCAGGGAATCTCCAGTGGAGATTCCCAACCCCATGCCGCCGCAAAGCGGCGGCATGCGCCGCAAGGCGCCCCAACACCTTAAATCTAAACTTGCTTTCCCCAGACACCTGTGATAGAATATTCGCTGGCCGCCCCGCAGCGGCACAAAAGAAGCCCCCCGCAGGGGGGCAAAGGACTGAACATACATGATCGGCTTGGGAACGCTCATCAACGCGGCGGCCATCGTCGCCGGCGGCTTGCTCGGGCGGCTGGTGGGGCGCAGGCTCAGCCAGCGCTTCCAGAATACGCTCAACATGGCCTGCGGCGTGAGCGTGCTGTTCATCGGCATCGGCGGCGCGCTCGAGGGCATGCTCTCGATCTCCGGCGGCAAGCTGGCCAGCGGGCGCTCCATGCTCATCGTGGGCTGCCTCACCCTCGGCGCGCTGCTGGGCGAGTGGATCGACCTGGAGGATCGCTTCGAGCGCTTCGGCGAGTGGCTCAAGCAGAAGACCGGCAACTCCGGCGAGCGCGGCTTCGTGGACGCCTTCGTCACCGCCTCGCTCACCGTCTGCATCGGCGCGATGGCCGTGGTCGGCGCCATCGAGGACGGCATGTTCGGCGACTACTCCATACTCGCCACCAAGGCCGTGCTCGACCTCATCATCATACTCATCATGAGCTGCTCGATGGGCAAGGGCTGCGCCTTCTCGGCCATTCCCGTGGCTATCTTCCAGGGCGCGATGACGCTGCTGGCGCGCTTCCTGCGGCCCATCATGACCGATGCGGCGCTGGCAAACCTCTCGCTGATCGGCTCGATCCTGATCTTCTGCGTGGGGCTGAATCTGGTCTGGGGCAAGCGCGTGCGCGTGGCAAACCTGCTGCCGAGCATCGTCTTCGCGGTGGCGGCGGCGTTTCTGCCGTTTGGCCTCTAGCTTACTTGCCCTTGCCTCCGAACAGCGCGCCCACGATCATGCCGCCCATGGCGGAGTAGACGTCCGGCTCGTTGCCGCGGGGCTCCTCGCAGCGGATCTTGCGATTCTTGTCTTCCTTCATATTCTTGCGAAACAGCTTCATAATCGTTACCTCCTCGTCGGGCCGCGTCAGCGGCTCGTTGTGCTTTTATTATAGGGGATGCGGGGCCCCGCCGCCAGGGCAGTAGAACATCAATTTTATTGATGATTTGGAAACAAAACGCTTGTGCGCGGGCCGCGCCTGCGCTATAATGGAGGGGGAGGTGGGTCCATGCAGATGGACGAGCGCAGCCGGACGCTGGCGGAGCTGGAGCGCTGGCAGCCGGACGAGCAGCTGTTCCGCGACCACGCGCGCGTGGTTCGCGGCGAACTTTCGGAGGCGGAGTTCCTCGAACGCTGGCAAAGCGATCCGGTCAATCTGGAGTACGCGCTGCACCCGGAGCGGGTCGAGGCAAACCTCACCGAGGAGCGCTTCATCGCCGCCGGACGCAACGTGGCGGTGGTGAAGCATCCCCGTGGGCTGCCGCTGTTCTACCACGAGCACGAATTCTTCGAGATCAACTACGTGCTCTCGGGTGGCTTCGTGCAGCGGCTGGACGACCGGCGCGTGGCGCTGGAGGCGGGGGAGCTGTGCATGCTCGCGCCGGGGGTGCGCCACGGCATCGAGACCGGCGGCGACGGCATCCTGCTGAACCTGCTGATCCGCAGCAGCACCTTCCTGGACGTGTTCCTCCGGGCCGTGGGGGACCGGCCGCCGCTGTCGCAGTTCTTCATGAGCAACCTCTACGGCGGGCGGAAGCTGCGCTACGCGCTGTTTCGCACCGGGGACGACGCGGTGATCCGCGACTGCGCGCTGGACATGTGCGCGGAGCAGGCGCGGGAGGACGAGTACAGCGACCGCATACTCTGCAGCCAGCTCGCGATCCTGCTGAACCAGCTCATGCGACGCCACGCCGGGAACGTGGAGATTCCCGAGCTGCAGCGCACGGACGCGCGGGCCTGGGAGCTGGTGGAGTACACGCTGGCCCACTGCGGCGAAATCACGCTGGAGAGCCTGGCGGATCACTTCCACTACTCCCGGCAGTACTGCGCGAAGCTCATTCGCGAGGCGGCGGGCTGCTCCTTCACCCAGCTCCTGACCGGCGCGCGAATGCGCAAAGCGGAGCAGCTCCTGACGGACACGGCCCTGAGCGTGGCAGACATCGGCGCGCGCCTGGGCTACGGCGACCCGGAGACCTTCATCCGCGCCTTCAAGCGCGCAAAGGGCCAAACCCCCGCCGCCTACCGCCGCGAATCGCAAAGCACCGCAGAGATTGCGCCCAACAGCACCCTTGTGCTATAATAGACCCACCAATCCACCGGGAGAGGAGGAGCGACCATGGCCGGATGCAACGAGGAGAAGTGCGTGTGCCCGAACAAGGAATGCAAGCGCCACGGCAAGTGCTGCGAGTGCGTCAACTTCCACCGCGACGAAAAGGGCAACCTGCCTACCTGCCTGCGCCTGATGCTTGAAAAGCAGCAAGGATAATGAGACGAGAGAGCCCGCGAGCCAAGCTCGCGGGCTCTCGCATCTCGTATCCGAATCCTTCTCCTAACCGTCCCACAAAACCAACCAGCAGGTCCCAGGGCGCAGCCCTGCCGCAGCGCAGCGGAGGCGTAACCCCGTTTCCCGTCCCTCCGTTCCCCCGTAACCCAAAAACCAAACCCCACAGAGGGCCGGTATTGTCGGCCCGATAACCGAAGGTTCCGCAAGAAGAACAAAGGCCAACCCCGGGTCCAGGGCCGCAGCCCTGGTCAGGAGAGGGAGGGGAGAATCCAAGGAGGGAACGGGGGACGCTTGACGTCCCCCATCTCTCCTTGGGCCGCCGGCAGGCACCCCTGCCGTGAGGCAGCAGCGACGGCCCGCAGGGCCGCCGCTGAAGGGAATCCCCAGTGGGGATTCCCAATCCCATGCCGCCGCGAAGCGGCGGCATGCGCCCGCAGGCGCAAAAAAGCGCCGCGCACAAGATGTGCGGCGGCGCAAGAAGTACAATCCGCGCAAGCGGAATCAATCGAGAGAATTCACAAAGCACCCGATGCGCTTGCATCCCTCCACAATATTGCTCCTGCTGGTGGCGTAGCTCAGCCGCGCGAAATTATCATCCCCAAAGCCCAGCCCGGGCACCACGGCCACGCGCTTCTCATTGAGCAGCAGCTCCGCGAACTTCGTGGAGCCGTCGATGACGGTTCCCTTGTAGCTCCTTCCGATGACCTTGGTCAAATTCATCATCATGTAGAACGCGCCCTTGGGCAGCTGCGCGCTCAGCCCGTCGATTTCGTTCAGCATGCGGTGCATGAGCTTGCGGCGCACGTCATACTCCTGAATCATGGACTTGATGTAGACGTCGCCGCAGGAGAGCGCGGTGGCGGCGGCGTACTGGGCGATGGAGTTGGCGTTCGAGCTGGCGTGGCTCTGGAACGACGCCATCGCCTTGATGACCTTCCGCGGCCCTCCGGCGTAGCCGATGCGCCAGCCGGTCATCGCGTAGGACTTGGAGACGCCGTTGACTACCACGGTCTGCTCCTTGATGGCGTCGCCCAGGGAGGCGATGCAGACGTGCTCCTCGTTGTCGTAGATCAGCTTCTCGTAGACCTCGTCGGAGATCACGTAGAAGCCCTTCTCCACGGCCAGGTCGGCGATGGCCTGCAGATCGGCGCGCGTCCAGATGCAGCCGTTGGGGTTGTTCGGGGAGTTCAGGATCAGCGCCTTGGTGTGCTCGGTCACGTGGGGCGCGAGCATGTCCGCGGTGACGACGAAGTTGTTCTCCTCGCAGCCGTGCACCAGCACCGGCGTGCCGCCCGCCATGCGCACCATCTCGGGATAGCTCACCCAGCAGGGGGAGGGGATCAGCACCTCGTCGCCGGGGTTGACCAGGCAGCTCAGCGCGGTGAAGAGCACCTGCTTGGCGCCGTTGGAGACGATGATGTCCGAGGGGTTGTACTCCAGGCCGTTGTCCCGGTGGAACTTCTCGCAGATCTTCGTGCGCAGATCCAGCGTGCCCACCGCCGGGGTGTAGCGGGTGATGCCCGCGTCGATGGCGAACTTGCCGGCGTCGTTGATGTACTCCGGCGTGCAGAAGTCCGGCTCGCCCGCGGCGAAGGGGATCACGTCCAGGCCCTCGGCGCGAAGCTTCTTGGCCTGGGTATCCACGGCCAGCGTCACCGAGGGGGAGATGGAGAGTGCGCGTTCAGACAGAGTAAGCGGCATCGTTTTCATTTCCTTTCAAAGGCATGCGCCTGTGATATATGCTTATTTTATTCGAAACCGGTCCGCGCTGTCACGATAGATTCGGTCAATTCTTGGTTAAGTTTGAAAGAGCGCGCTCTTGAAGCTGCAAAATGCGGGCAAGGAATGGGCATGTAAAGCATCGAATTGCAGGAGCACGCTTCAAAATGAATTTCCCCCCATTTTGCTGGGTTTGCACAAAGTGCACAAAGGTGCTATAATGGAAGAGCTTCATTACTTTTAAGATGGATTTTTATTCGGAGGTGTTCAACCCCTATGGAATTTAGACGCATGACGGTGGAGGAGATCAAGCGCAGCATCGCGGAGAAGCTGACCAGCAACTTCGGCTGCGACATCAGCGACGCTACCGAGGATCAGCTCTACAAGGCCATCGCGCTGACCGTGCGCGACGAGATCATGCAGCGCCGCGCCGAGTCCCGCGGCGTGCGCAAGCAGACCCACTCCAAGAAGGTGTACTACCTGAGCGCGGAGTTCCTGGTGGGCCGCTCGCTCTTCAGCAACATGGTCAACCTCGTCAACGAGCGCCACTACGCCCAGGCCCTGGAGGAGCTGGGCATCGACAAGAACGTCATCTCCGAGCGCGAGCCGGAGCCCGGCCTGGGCAACGGCGGCCTGGGTCGCCTGGCGGCCTGCTTCCTGGACGCGCTCAGCTCGCTGGAGCTGCCCGCCATGGGCTGCACCATCCGCTATGAGTTCGGCCTGTTCCGCCAGAAGCTGGTGGACGGCTACCAGGTGGAGGTGCCCGACAACTGGCTGGACGAGGGCAACGTGTGGGAGATCCCGCGCCCGGCGGAGACCGTCGAGGTGCACTTCGGCGGCCACGTGGAGGAGTACGAGGAGAACGGCCGGCTGACCTTCAAGACCGTCGACAGCGTGATGGTCGAGGCCGTGCCCTACGACATCCCCACCGTGGGCTACGACAGCAGCATGGTCAACATGCTGCGCGTGTGGTCCGCCCGCTCGCCCAAGAGAATCGACATGCAGTCCTTCAACCGCGGCCAGTACGTGCAGGCCATGGAGGAGCGCGAGTTGGCCGAGGTCATCTCGAAGATCCTCTACCCGAACGACGATTCCTGGCAGGGCAAGGAGCTGCGCCTGAAGCAGCAGTACTTCTTCTCCTCCGCGTCCGTGCAGTACGCGGTGGCGGACTTCATCAAGGTCTACGGCTACGACTGGTCCATCTTCCCGGACAAGGTGGCCATCCATATCAACGACACGCATCCGGCGGTGGCCATCCCCGAGCTCATGCGCATCCTGATGGACGAATACTGGCTGGGCTGGGATCAGGCCGAGGACATCTGCCGCCGGACCTTCGCCTACACCAACCACACGGTGCTGCAGGAGGCGCTGGAGCGCTGGCCGGAGAACCTCTTCGCCCAGACGCTGCCGCGCATCTACATGATCCTCTGCGAGATGAACCGCCGCCTGTGCCAGAAGCTCTGGGACGCCTATCCGGGCCAGTGGGAGCGCATCGGCCAGATGTCCATCGTCGCCTACAACCAGGTGCACATGGCCAACCTCTGCGTGGCCTACACCCACAGCGTCAACGGCGTTTCCGGCATCCACACGGAGATCCTCAAGAAGCAGACCTTCCACGACTACTACATCATGGAGCCGAATAAGTTCGTCTCCATCACCAACGGCATCACCCACCGCCGCTGGCTGATCCAGTCCAACCCCGGCCTGGCGGACCTGATCGACGAGGCCATCGGCGACGCCTGGCGCAAGGACATGGACCGCATCGCCGATCTGAAGCCCTTCGCCGACGACGCGGCCTTCCGCGAGAAGTTCGCGCGGGTCAAGGCCGAGAACAAGCAGCGCTTCGTGGAGCGCATGCAGCGGCTGCAGGGCTCGGTGATCGATCCGAACAGCATGTTCGACACCCAGGCCAAGCGCCTGCACGAGTACAAGCGGCAGCTGATGAACGCGCTGGGCGTGCTGATGCTCTACAACCGCATCGACGAGGACCCGAGCTTCGAAATTCCGCCCAAGACCTTCATCTTCGGCGCGAAGGCCGCGCCGGGCTACCAGCGCGCGAAGCTGACGATTAAGCTGATCAACTCCATTGCCGAGTTGGTGAAGAAGCATCCCCGGGCCTCCCAGATGATCAACGTGGTGTTCGTGGAGAACTACTGCGTGTCCCAGGCCGAGGTGCTGATGCCCGCCACGGAGGTCTCCGAGCAGATCTCCACCGCCGGCAAGGAGGCCAGCGGCACCGGCAACATGAAGTTCATGATGAACGGCGCCATCACCATCGGCACGATGGACGGCGCGAACTGCGAGATCTACGACGCCGTGGGCGCGGACAACATCTACATCTTCGGCATGACCGCCGACGAGGTGGAGCAGAGCTACACCCACTACCGCTCCAGCGACATCTTCGAGACCAACGCCGCCATCCGCAAGGTGATGAACCAGCTGATCGACGGCACGCTCAGCCCGGAGCATCCGCGCATGTTCCAGGAGATCTACCATGGCCTGCTCTTCGGCGACAACGGCGGCATGCCCGACCCGTACTTCGTGCTCAAGGACCTGCCCCAGTACATGGCCGCCCAGGCGCAGATCTCCCGCGACTACACCAACAAGGATCTGTGGCTCAAGAAGGCCGTGCTGAACACCGCCTGCTCCGGCGTGTTCGCCGCCGACCGCACGATCCGGGAATACAACGACAAGATCTGGCATCTGAAGCCGCTGAACCTGTAATATGTACTTCTTCCACGATTCGAGATCGGAACAGTACCGCAGCCCCGCCGGCGCAGCCCCCTGCGCCGGTAAGGTGCGCCTGCGGGTGCTGGCCAACGGATTCAGCAGCGTCACGCTGCGCATCTGGTGGCAGAACGCCGAGTACCGCTGGTACATGCGGCGGCTGGAAAACGATATGTACGAGTACGAGATGCAGATGCCCGAGGAGCCGGGCCTGGTCTGGTACTTCTTCATCGGCGTGGACGACCAGGGCCAGACCTGGTACCTGGGCAACGCCTGGGACGGCCTGGGCGGCGAGGGCAACGTCACCCGCTACGAGCCGCCTTCGTTCCAGATCACCGTCTACGACCCCGCCTACAAGACGCCCGGCTGGATGCGCGAGGGCGTGATGATGCAGATCATGGTGGACCGCTTCGCCAACGCGGGCGGCACCGACATCCGCAACCTGCCCGCGGGCTCCTTCTACCACACCGATTGGAGCGAGGACCCCGCGCTGGTCATCAACGACCGCTTCGGCTACAACAGCTGCAACGACTTCTTCGGCGGAAACCTGAATGGCATCCGGGAGAAGCTGGACTACATCGCCTCGCTGGGCGTGACGGCGCTGTACTTCAACCCCATCTTCGAGGCCCACAGCAATCACAAGTACGACACCGGCGACTACATGAAGATCGACCGCTCCTTCGGCACGGAGGAGGACTTCAGGGCGCTGTGCGCCGAGGCGAAGGAGAGGGGCATCCGCATCGTGCTCGACGGCGTGTTCTCCCATACGGGCTCGGACAGCCGCTACTTCAACCGCTACGGCACCTACGGCGCGGAGGAGGGGGCCTACAACGACCCGAAGAGCCCCTACTACCCCTGGTACCGCTTCGATGAGTGGCCGGAGAAGTACTCCTGCTGGTGGGACTTCAACACGCTGCCCAACGTCAACGAGGAGCACCCCAGCTATCGCAAGTTTATCGTCACCGGCCGCGACAGCGTGGTCGCCCATTGGATTCGCGCGGGCGCCGGCGGCTGGCGGCTGGACGTGGCGGACGAGCTGCCCATGGACTTCATTCGCGACATCCGCAAGCGGGAGAAGAAGCTGGACCCCGAGGCCGCGCTAATCGGCGAGGTCTGGGAGGACCCGAGCAACAAGGTGGCCTACGACGAGTTGCGCTGCTACTGTGCGGGCGACACGCTGGACGCCACGATGAACTACCCGCTGCGCGAGGCGGTGCTGGCCTTCTTCAACTGCCAGATCAACGCCCACGACCTGGTGCGGCGCATCTGCTCGATGGAGGAGAACCAGCCCAGGCAGTTCTTCTACTCCCAGATGAACCTGCTGGGCAGCCACGACCGGCCCCGGGCGCTGACGGTGCTGGCGGACGTGGGCAACATGGAGCCCGACCGCAAGTACCGCTATCCCATCGAGCTGCGACCCGAGCACTACGCGCTGGGCAGGAAGCGGCTGATCGCGGCCTGGAACCTGATGTGCGCGCTGCCGGGCATGCCCTGCCTCTACTACGGCGACGAGGCCGGGCTCTACGGCATGTCCGATCCCTACTGCCGGGGCACCTATCCCTGGGGGCACGAGGATCAGGAGCTGGTCGAGGCCTTCCGCGAGGCCATCCTGCGCCGCAGGAACTCCCAGGCGCTCAAGACCGGCACGATGAAGCTGGTCGCCCTGGGCCGCGACGTGCTGATCGTCGAGCGCGCCATCGAGGATGGCCGAGACGTGTTCGGCGCGAAGGCCGAGAACGAAAGGAAGGCCATCGCCTTCAACCGCGGCGGCGAATCCCACTGGGTGGAGTACGACGGCGCGACGATCGAGGTGCCGCCGCAGTCGGTGCTGGTGCTGAAGTAGAGCGGGGGAGAGGTCTCCCCGCGCGGCAAGATGGAAGGCTTTCGAAGCTTCGCGCCTTCCGGCGAAAGCGCGAGCGCGATGGAAGCGCGATACAAAACTCCCGGCCCCATGCGGGGCCGGGAGTTCTTCGCCTCGGAGGCGCGGATGGCAGCGGGTTCGCCCGCTAGAAGTCCGCGTTGCCGGTGGTGCGCGGGAAGGGGAGGACGTCGCGGATGTTCGCGATGCCCGTCAGGTACATGATCATGCGCTCGAAGCCCATGCCGAAGCCCGCGTGCTCCGCCGTGCCGTACTTGCGCAGCTCCAGGTACCACCAGTAGTCCTGGGGGTTCATGCCCAGCTCCTCGATGCGCGCCTTGAGCACGTCGTACCGCTCCTCGCGCTGGGAGCCGCCGCAGAGCTCGCCCACCGCCGGAACCAGCAAATCGGCGGCGGCGACGGTCTTGCCGTCCTCGTTCATCCGCATGTAGAAGGCCTTGATCTCCTTCGGCCAGTCGGTCACGAACACGGGCTTGCCGAAGTGCTTCTCGGTGAGATACCGCTCGTGCTCGGTCTGCAGGTCCTCGCCCCAGGCTACGGGGTATTCGAACTTCTCGCCGGACTTCTGCAGGATGTCGATGGCGTCGGTGTAGGTGCAGCGCACGAACTCGCTGTCGCGCACGAACTTCAGCCGCTCGATCAGGCCCTTGTCCACGAAGCTGTTCAGGAAGTTCATCTCCTCCGGGCACTCCTCCAGCACGGCGGCGATGATGTACTTGACCATGTCCTCCTGGAGATCCATGTCCTCCTTCAGCGTGGCGAAGGCGATCTCCGGCTCGATCATCCAGAACTCCGCCGCGTGTCTCGGCGTGTAGCTGGCCTCGGCGCGGAAGGTCGGGCCGAAGGTGTAGACGTTGCGGAACGCCATGCAGAAGATCTCGGCGTTGAGCTGGCCGGAGACGGTGAGCGACACGGGCTTGCCGAAGAAGTCCTTGCTGAAGTCCGTCTTGCCGTGCTCGTCCAGCGGGCGGTCGTCGGCGTCCAGCGTGGTCACGCGGAACATCTCGCCCGCGCCCTCGCAGTCGCTGCCGGTGATCAGCGGGGTGTGCACGTAGACGTAGCCCATGTCGTGGAAGAAGCGGTGGATGGCCTGGGCCGCCACCGAGCGCACGCGGAACGCGCACTGGAACAGGTTCGCCCTCGGGCGCAGGTGCTGGATCGTGCGCAGGTACTCCAGCGTGTGGCGCTTCTTCTGCAGCGGGTAGTCCGCTGGGCTCTCGCCCACCACCACGATGGAGTCGGCCTTCAGCTCGAAGGGCTGCTTCATCTCCGGGGTGAGCGCCAGCGTGCCGGTGACCTCGATGGCCGCGCCCACGCCGATCTTCTTCACGGCCTCGCGGTAGTTGTCGAGCTTGTCCGGCTCCAGGATTACCTGCAGGTTGCGGAAGTAGCTTCCGTCGTTGAGCTCAACGAAGGCCAGCGCCTTCGATTCGCGCATCGTGCGCACCCAGCCGTTGATTTTGACTTCCTCTAGGTCGGCCTCCGGAATCCTCGTATACAGTTCCCGGACGAGATAATGTTTCATGTCGCTTCCCTCTTTCGACGGTATCTTTTCCCAATTATAGCGCGTTCAAACGCCGATGTAAAGTTTTGAAAGTTAAAAGAACAGGTGCTCGATCAGGATTTTGAGCCCGATGCCCATCAGGATCGCGCCTCCGGCGAGCTCCGCCCGGCGCTTCCACTTCACGCCGAAGATTCCGCCCAGCTTCACGCCCAGCGCCGAGAGGGCGAAGGTCACGATGCCGATGCAGCCCACCGCCGGCAGTACGTCCACCTGCAGGAAGGCGAAGGTCACGCCCACGGCCAGCGCATCGATGCTGGTGGCGATGGCCAGCAGCAGCATCGTCTTCAAGCCGAAGGAATCGTCCAGCGATTCGCCCCCGTCCCCATCGCCCAGCGCCTCGCGGATCATGTTCAGGCCGATCAGTCCCAGCAGCACGAAGGCGATCCAGTGGTCCACGCGCTCGATCATCGCGGAGAAGCGCGCGCCCAGCAGGTAGCCCAGCAGCGGCATCAGCGCCTGGAACGCGCCGAAGTACGCGCCGCAGGCGAGCATATTGCCCAGGCGCACCCTTCCCACGGCCAGGCCCTTGCACACGGACACGGCGAACGCGTCCATCGAGAGCCCCACCGCCAGCAAAAGCAGCTCCAACAGCGACAAGCGGACATCCCTCCCATTTCCCTCATTATACAGCGCGCCAGGCGCGCCCGCAAGCCCTACAATGTATGCGGCTCGGCCTGTTTTCAAAGCGCTAACAGAAGGAATCTAGCAATATAAATATAAGGTACTTATAATCGGAATTGTATTCCAGAACATTCAAAGGAGACCCCATGGAGAATCAAAATATTCAGGAAAACAAGATGGGCGTCATGCCCGTGGGCAAGCTGGTGGTGACGATGTCGCTGCCGATCGTGATCTCGATGCTGGTGCAGGCGCTGTACAACATCGTGGACAGCATGTTCGTCAGCATGATCTCCCAGGAGGCGCTCAACGCCGTCTCGCTGGCCTTCCCGGCGCAGAATTTGATGATCGGCTTCGCCACCGGCAGCGCGGTGGGCGTCAACGCGCTGGTGTCCCGCGCGCTGGGCGCGCAGGATCCGAGGCACGCCAACCGCGTGGCGCTCAACGGCGTGTTCATCGCGCTGTGCTGCTACGTGCTGTTCCTGCTCTTCGCCCTGTTCGGCGCGCGGCCCTTCTTCCGCATGCAGACCACGAACCAGACCATCGTGGAGTACGGCTGCGACTACCTGCTGGTGGTGTGCGGCCTCTCCTTCGGCATCTTCGGCGAGGTGATGTTCGAGCGCCTGCTGACCTCCACGGGCCGGACCATCTATACGATGATCTCCCAGGGCGTGGGCGCGATCTTCAACATCATATTCGACCCGATCTTCATCTTCGTGTTCAAGATGGGCGTGACCGGCGCGGCGCTGGCGACGGTGCTGGGCCAGATGATCGCCTGCTGCATCGCGATCATCTTCAACATCAAGAAGAACCCCGAGCTCAGGCTTCGCTTCGCGGGCTTCCGCCCGGAGATCGACATCATCAGGGGCATCTGCTCCATCGGCGTGCCGAGCATCGTGATGGTGGCGGTGGGCTCGATCATGACCTTCCTGTTCAACATCATACTCTTCAACTACACCTCGGGCGGCACCTACACCCAGAACGTGTTCGGCATCTACTTCAAGCTCAACAGCTTCATCTTCATGCCGATCTTCGGCGTAAACAACGGCGTGGTGCCCATCGTCGCCTACAACTACGGCGCGCAGAAGCGCAGCCGCATGACCCAGGCGATGAAGATCGGCATGCTGATCGCCGTGTGCCTGATGGCGCTGGGCACGCTGATCTTCATGGTCTTCCCGGCGCAGCTGCTGGGCATCTTCATGCAGAACTCCAGCCCGGAGGAGGTTTCGACAATGCTCGCCATCGGCGTGCCCGCGATGCGCATCATCTGCACCCACTTCGTGATCGCTGCGGTGGTGATCTCCTTCAACACGATCTTCCAGGCGCTGGACCGGAGCATATTCGCCACGATCACCGCCACGATCCGCCAGCTCGTCGTGCTGATCCCGGTGGCCTACCTGCTGGCGCGGCTGGGCCAGCGCGTGGGCAACGACAACCTGGTCTGGATCTCCTTCCCCATCGCGGAGATGAGCGCGCTGGTCGTGGGCCTGCTCTGCTTCCGCAAGGTCTACCGGGAGGTCATCTCCAAGGTGGGAGAGGGACAAGTCCAGGCGAGCTGAGGACGCGAAAGGACGGTATCCAATGGGGGATTCCAACGCAACGTGGTTCAAGCGCGGCCTGAAGGCGGGCCTGCCCATCGGCCTGGGCTACTTCGCCGTGGCCTTCGCGCTGGGCATCAAGGCGCGCAACGCCGGCTTCACCGCGCCCCAGGCGGCGCTGACCAGCTTCCTGATCAACGCCTCGGCGGGCGAGGCTGTGGCCTTCGACATGATCGCCGCCGGGGCGGGCTACCTGGAGGTGGCCATCATGGAGCTGGTGGCGAACGCCCGCTACCTGCTGATGAGCTTCTCGCTGAGCCAGAAGCTTTGGCCCGAGACGGGCATGCTGCACCGGCTGGTGATCGGCTGGTATGTGACCGACGAGGTCTTCGGCGTGTCGATCTCCGCGCCGGGCTACCTGAACCCATGGTACACCTACGGCGCCATCGCGCTGGCCTGTCCGGGCTGGGCGTGCGGCACGTTCCTGGGCGTGCTCATGGGCAATGAGCTGCCCGTGAGCATCGTGAGCGCGCTGTCGGTGGGGCTCTACGGCATGTTCATGGCGACCTTCGTGCCCCCGGCGAAGGAGTCGCGGATCGTGCTGGGGCTGGTGCTGATCTCGATGGCCGCGAGCTTCGCCTTCGCGCGGCTTGCGCTGTTCGCCGGAATCTCCTCGGGCATCAAGACGATCATACTGACCGTCGCTATCTCCGCCGCGGCGGCGGTGCTCTTCCCCCGGCGCGAGGAGGTGAAGGAGGATGCGTAGCGGCAACGTCTACATCTACATCGCCGCGATGGCGATCGTCACTTACCTGGTTCGCACGCTGCCGCTGACGCTGGTGCGGCGGGAGATCAAGAACGTCTACATCCGCTCCTTCCTCTACTACGTGCCCTACGTGACGCTGGCGGTGATGACCTTCCCGTCCATCATGGACGCCACGAACAGCCAGTGGTCGGGCCTGGCGGCGCTGCTGGTGGGCCTGGCGCTCGCCTGGAAGGGCGCGAGCCTGTTCAAAGTAGCGGTGGCATGCTGCGTCACGGTGTACATCCTGGAATGGATCATACTCTAGCATCGAATGCCCCGAGCATTGCGTCTCCGGCCAAGGCCGGAGATGTTTTTTTGTGCATAGCGGCAAAAAAGTTGCCCGCATTTGTCGAGTATTTTCCGCTTGACGTTAAACCCCAAACCTGCTATGATAATATCGTAGATGTATGTGAATCATTCGATATTCACACAATCATTGAGTTTGAAAATCCAAGGAGGTAATGCAACATGAACAATATTCCCCAGGTCAAGATGGGCATCCTGGCCGTCAGCCGCGACTGCTTCCCGATCTCCCTCTCCGAAAAGCGCCGCAAGGCCATCGTCGAAGTGCTGAAGAAGCGCGGCTTCGACATCTATGAGTGCCCCGTCATCATCGAGGGCGGCATCGACGCCAACGTGATGGAGGCCTATGAGGACATCAAGAAGTCCGGCATCAACGCCCTGACCGTGTTCCTGGGCAACTTCGGCCCCGAGGGCCCGGAGACCGCCATCGCCAAGCTGTTCGGCGGCCCGACCATGTACATCGCTGCCGCCGAGGAGAACGTGGGCGTGCTGTCCAGCGACCGCGGCGACGCCTACTGCGGCATGCTGAACGCTTCCTATAACCTGAAGCTGTCCGGCATCAACGCCTATATTCCGGAGTATCCGGTGGGCGACGCCGAGGGCTGCGCCGATATGATCGAGGAGTTCGTGCCCATCGCCCGCACGCTGCTGGGCCTGGCGAGCCTGAAGATCATCACCTTCGGCCCGCGCCCGTTCGACTTCCTGGCCTGCAACGCGCCCATCGCGCCGCTGTTCAAGCTGGGCATCAACGTGCAGGAGAACTCCGAGCTCGACCTGCTCAAGGCGTTCAAGGAGCACGCGAACGACGCCCGCATCCCCGCCAAGATCAAGGAGATGGAGGACGAGCTGGGCGAGGGCAACAAGATGCCCGGCATCCTGCCGAAGCTTGCGCAGTATGAGCTGACGCTGCTCGACTGGATCGAGGCCAACAAGGGCGCTTCCAAGTACGTGGTGCTCGCCAACAAGTGCTGGCCGGCGTTCCAGACGGAGTTCGGCTTCGTGCCCTGCTACGTCAACTCCCGCCTGACCGCCATGGGCTACTGCACCGCCTGCGAGGTGGACATCTACGGCGCGCTGAGCGAGTTCATCGGCACCTGCGTGACCGGCGAGGCCGTGACGCTGCTGGACATCAACAACTCGGTCCCGGCGGACATGTACAAGGAGAGCATCGAGGGCAAGTTCCCCTATCGCCACAACGAGACCTTCATGGGCTTCCACTGCGGCAACACTCCGATGTGCAGGCTGACCAAGGGCACGATGAAGTATCAGCTGATCATGAACCGCGGCCTGGAGAAGGGCGGCGAGCCGGACATCACCCGCGGCACGCTCGAGGGCGACATCATCCCGGGCGACATCACGTTCTACCGCGTGCAGGCCAACAAGGACAGCGTGCTCCAGGGCTACGTGGCCGAGGGCGAGGTGCTGCCGGTGAAGACCTGCTCCTTCGGCGGCATCGGCGTATTCGCCATTCCGGAGATGAACCGCTTCTATCGCCACGTGCTGATCGAGGACGGCTATCCGCACCACGGCGCGGTGGCCTTCGGCAAGAACGGCAAGGCGCTGTTCGCGGTGATGAAGATGCTGGGCATCGAGAACGTGAAGTTCAACCAGCCCAAGGGCTGCTACTACAAGTCCGAGAATCCGTTCGCATAGGCAGGGCCTATGGCCACCTGCTGCCGCGCTTGAGCGACGGACTTTGGGCCCGTAGATTATGGGCCCAAAGTCCTGCCTCGGTGCTTCGCCAGTGGCCTTTGTTCGAAGCACGAAATCCAGCCCCATAGATCCGAGGGCTGGATTTCTTCGTTTTGGCAACGTAACGCAGCGGCCAAATCCCGGCAGCAGAAGGGAGAATCCAAGGAACCTCAGGTTCCTTGGCAGGTCTGGGCAGCGCCCAGCGTAGCCCCATAGGC
>CANQGC010000027.1 GCA_947600345.1 uncultured Clostridia bacterium | reverse complement strand
CTTCTCGACTCGCGATTGCGCACCGTTTCATAACCCCTTCGGTGCCTTTCGCAGAAAGGCGGTTTATAAGCATGAGCGCCTGCAAGCATGAGCGCCTGCACCGTCACCGTCGACGAGGTTCAATCGTTCGTCTCAAAGACGGACTATTGCTCTGAGGTTAACCCGCCAGCGATGTTAAAGGAATACTATGACAAGTACCTCGTTCCTTTCGTTGAAAGGCACCCCAGCTTCATGCCGTACACGGCACTGGTGAAAGATCATTATGGCGCGCTGTTCATGTTCGAGTGCGGCCGCATCTACGGCATTCGCCAGGAGCGGCAGCGCCGGAAGGAGAGGAGGGCGCGCTGATGCTGGACGAAGCGACCTTGCAAGAGCTTGCCGATGGACTGGCGCTCCGAACGAAGGCGGCGGGCTATCTACTGGAGTACATGACCGAGGCCGAGGATGAGGAGCAGAAAAAGGCGCTCCATGCGCTTCTGGAGGATACGCTGCGCGTAATGAAGTGCGACGCCGAGCAGGTGGCCGGAGAGATCGCCGATGGACGGCAGCGCCGAAAGGCGAAGGGATGAGCGGCACCTCTTTCGACCTCTACGAGCTGGACGCGGAGACGCTGGATGAGCTCATCGAGGCCACGCGGCGCGCGCTCGACCGACAGCCGGACGTCATCCGCGAGGCGCGGTTGAATCTGGAAGCGGAGGAGGCCGCCTATGACATACTGGCGGGCATGCTGGAGAAGTTCAGGCGCGCCAGGAAATGGAAGGAGAATCACCCATGAGCGTACAAGTGCGCGTCAGCTACGAGACCGACGACGAACTGCTGCAGATCACCGAGCGGCTCTCAGACCTCGAATTCGTGGTCTCTACGAGCCCCCAGCGCGGGCAGTACAAGAGAGCCTACCTCAAGCCCAGGCGGGCTTACAGGCCTGTTGCAACGCCCCAGAATGAGGCCCGGGAGATGCGCGCGGCCCTGGACCGGCTGCGAGCGAAGCACCCGGCGCGGCGTTGAGCCGCCGCCCCCCATAGGGGCAACCCTACACAACCCCCATCCAAGCGATGGAAGCCGGACGCGGCGCGGGAACATCCTGCCCGCGTCCGTTTTTCATAATCAGTCCACCCCGGACGTTAAATGGAGGTGCAACCCATGAAGATCGCCCAGGCGCGCGAAGCGCTGACACTCAACGAGTACAACAGGGGCGCGTCCATCTCGGCAGCTTGCAGGGGCGCGGGCTACGGCCCCAACATCACGGCGGGCATCGCCTACCGGATCGGCCTGGCCGACGGCAGGGCGGCCCAGCGCGCGGAGACGGCCAAGGCCTACAAGCGCGCAAAGGCGCTGGAGGACGAACTGAAGGTGCTGAAGGCGAGCGATGAGCTCAGAGATCAGATCAACGACCTTCTGGCGAACCCCGGCCCCGACCGGGACATTCACGAAATCGAGCGTGAAGTCTATGGCCAGGAGCCCGCCCCGGACGACGAACCCGAACAGCCCACTCCGGGCGAGGCGGAAGAGCTTCACCTCTTCCGGCCAGGCGCCGAGCCTCAAATCGAGGACGGCCAGGAAAAGGAGGATGAAACCCATGCCTGACAACATCAACACCAACCCCGAGCGCACGTTCACGCAGGACGAAGTAAACAAGCTGATCGGCGACCGTCTGAAGCAGGAGCGCGCGAAGCTCATGCGCGAGGCCCAGGAGCGCGAGGCGGAGCTGAACCGCCGCGAGGCGCTGCTGACCGCCAAGGCGGACTGGACGAAGCGCGGGCTCCCCGCCGACCTGCTGGACAGCCTCGACCTGACCCGGGAGGGCGCGCTGGACACCGCCGCCGCCGTGCTGGAGAAGTACCAGGCGAACCGGGCGTTCCCCTCTACGGGGGGCGTCGACCCGGCGGCGCTTCCCCCGGAATCGGGCGGCAGGCGCGACGGCCTGCGCGACGCGTTCGGGCTGCGAAAGGAAGGATAATTCGTGAGTATCGAACTCGTAACCAAGTACGAAAAGTACGTCGACGAGCTGTTCGCCACCGAGAGCAAGGCCCAGCTCATCACCAACAAGGATTTCACCTTCGACGGCGCGCACGCCGTGCGCATCTACAAGATCGGCGTGGCCGAGATGAACGACTACGGCCGCACCGGCGCGTCCCCCGGCCAGTGGAGCCGCTACGGCGAGGTCAAGGATTTGAGCGCCACCACGGAGCTGATGACGCTGCGCAAGGATCGCTCCTTCACCTTCGTCATCGACCGGCTGGATGAGGATGAGACCGCCGACAACCTGGACGCCGCCTCCGCCCTGGCGCGGCAGCTTCGCCAGGTGGTCGTGCCGGAGATCGACACCTACACCATCAACGAGATCGCCACCAACGCGGGCAACAAGCCCGCGTCGCTGGAGCTGACCGCCGAGAACCTCTACGGCGAGATCATCAAGGGCAGCAACGCCCTGGACGCCGCCGAGGCCCCGGAGACCGGACGCGTGCTCCTCGTGACCCCGGACACCTACCTGCTGATGAAGCAGTCCCCGGACATCGTCATGGAGACCGACGTCGGCAACGAACTGCGCCTCCAGGGCGTGATCGCCACCGTGGACGGCATGCCCGTGATCCGCGTGCCCAAGGCGCGCGTGCCGGAGAACTTCGGCTTCCTGATCACCCACCCCGTGGCCGCCGTGGGCGTGACGAAGCTGGAGAGCTACAAGACCCACATCGACCCGCCGGGCATCTCCGGCAGCCTCGTGGAGGGCCGCGTGGCCTACGACTGCTTCGTGCTCGAAAACAAGGCGAAGGCCATCTACTACCAGGAGCACGCCGCCAGCGAAGCGGTGTAACCAACACCGCACAGATACGGTAGGGGTTTTCGGAAACCCCCCGGGTTTCCAAATCACCAACGACGACACCGGGCGCGGGGGCAACTCCCCGCGCTCTCTTTCTAGGAGGTTTTTTCTATGCCCAACACCTGCTCCATCTGCCGCCGCAAGGACGTGGCCGACATCGACCGCGACATCCTCGCGGGCGCTTCCTTCAACGCGCTGCACGAGAAGTACGGCGCGAGCGTGGGCGCGCTGCACCGGCACAGCGTCCACCTCAAACAGGAACTCAACATCAAGCCGGTGCTCCAGATCGGCGACATGGAGACCGCCGTCTCCCGCGTGCGCGAGCTGGAGGCGCGCGCCGACAAGCTCTACAAGGACAGCGTCAAGAGCGGCGACCGGCTCAACTCCCTGCGCGCGCTCAAGGAGATGCGCGAGGTCGTCGAGCTCTGCGCGAAGCTGACCGGCGAGCTCAACCAACAGCAGACCGTCGTCCACCAGCACCTCCACGTGACGCCGGAGTGGGCCGCGCTGCGCTCCGTCATGCTCCAGGCGCTCCAGCCCTACCCCGAGGCCCGGGCGGCCCTCGTGGCGGCGCTGGAGGGCTCCCGGGCCCTGGAAGGGCCCGCCCCTATAGGGGAAGCCCCGGAGGTGGACGATGCTGGCGAATGACATGATCCTGGCGCTCGACCCCGTGCGCTTCTCCCAGGCCATCGGCATCGACCCCGACCCGTGGCAGGCCGAGGTGCTGCGCTACGAGGGCAAGCGCCTGCTGCTGAACTGCTGCCGCCAGTCCGGCAAGTCCACCACCTGCGCCACGAAGGCGCTGCACACCGCCCTGTACCGGCCCAAGTCCCTGATCCTCTGCGCCTCGCCCTCGCTGCGCCAGTCCCAGGAACTCTTTCGCAAGATCCGCGACGGCCTGAACGCGCTCCCGGATCCGCCGCGCCTGCTGGAGGACAACAAGCTCAGCCTCACGCTCCCCAACTACTCCCGCATCCTCTCGCTCCCCGGCGACCAGGCCACCGTGCGCGGCTACAGCGGCGTCACGCTGATCCTGGAGGACGAGGCCGCCCAGGTCTCCGACGAATTCTACACCGCCATCATGCCCATGCTCATCGTCAACGACGGCCAGCTCATCTCCATGAGCACGCCCTTCGGCAAGCGCGGCCACTTCTTCGAGGAGTGGACGAACGGCGGCGACGGCTGGAAGCGCATCGAGATCGACGCCACCCAGTGCCCGCGCATCACCGCCGAACAGCTCGAACAGCAGCGGCGAAGCATGGGCGACCTGTTCTATGAGCAGGAATTCCTCTGCCAGTTCGTCGAGACCGACCGGCAGACCTTTTCCTATGACAGCATTCGGCGCGCCTTCACCGACGAGGTGGAGCCGCTGCAATTCGAGGAGGTTCCCCCATGTACGTGACCAGCAACGAAAACGAAGGCATCCACATCCAAAAGCACCTCTACGTGCTCTCCGCCGACCTGGGCCAGGCGTTCGACTATACGGCCATATCCGTCATCGAGCGCGTCATCACCGGCCCCGGCGTGCTGGGCCCCGACCGGCGCGGCGAGCGCATGTACTACCTGCGCCACATCGAGCGCGTGCGCGGCGTCGAATACCCCGCCATCGTCGAGCGCATCCGCACCCTCTACAGGTCGCCCCAGCTCTCGGGCACCGAGCGTGCCGTCTGCATCGACTTCACCGGCCTGGGCCGCCCCGTGTTCGACCTCATGCGCCGCATGGGCTTCGAATTCTCCCTCACCGGCATCAACATCACCGGCGGCGTCGACGTGACCTATGAGAACGGCCACTACAACGTCCCCAAGCGCGAGCTCGTCTCCAACCTGCAAATCCAGCTCCAGAACGACCGCCTCAAGATCGCCAGGAACCTGCGCGACGCCAACCTCCTCATTGACGAGCTCGCCAGCTTCCAGACCCACATCTCCGAGGCAGGCCGCGACACCTACGGCGGCAGAACCGGCACCCACGACGACCTCGTCATGTCCGTCGCCATGGGCGCTTGGCTCGCCTCCCGCGACCGCCTCCGCCATACAGGGGACGACCGGTATATGTGACGTATATAACAACAAAATAATTCCGCAAACGTCGGAAACGTCGGAAACGCGCAAGGGGATGCAGAGAGGGGAGGGGGAAGTGCTTCGCCCCAAGGGGAAAGAGGGCGGCTTCTCCCGCCCCTCTTTACCACAATTTTTACCACAATTCAGATTTGTTCCGGTTTGTCTCCATGCGTTTTACCCCTCCCAAAAGCCCGTATTTCCAGCCCTTCCAAGGTTCCAGCTTATCCCCATTTGCAAACCTATACAAATTCAAGTCCTGATTTTTGTTTTTGCCCCAACCCCCTGAAAGCGCATCGCTTTGAGGGGGTTCTGTCTGGTTTCGCCTTGTTTCTGGAGAGTGGGGATGGGCTTTGGTTGGTAAGATTGACCAATTGACAGGATAGAAAACCGAGTGGTATACTTCTGAAAGGAACGGGGGCATTTGCTTCCGCTCGGGTTGGGCTTTGAGAGGATTGCCGCTTGTGGTGAAGGCGCGGCGGAAGGGAAGGGGAGGAGAGCGGGCATGCATTACTTGCTGAATGAAAGGTACTGCCTTCGCGGATGGCGGAAGCTGCCCTTCGCCCTGGTGGACCGGGACACGGGCCGCGCCAGCTTCGTCCGCCGTCCGGAGATGGAGCTTCTGCTGGACTGCGACGGCGGCAGGGATCTGGACGGGCCGGAGGCGTCGCAGGAGCGGCGCGACGCGGTCAGGGCGCTCGCGGAGCGGGGGATCATCCGCCCCTGCCGGGCGGGGGAGAAGCTGAAGGACGATCAGCTCTACCGCTTCTACGACAACCGCTACATCCGCACGGCCCACTGGTCCGTGACTGGCCGCTGCAACTACCGCTGCAAGCACTGCTACATGTCCGCGCCGGACGCCAGGTACGGGGAACTGGACCACGACACCATCCTGGACATCGCCCGCCAGATCGTGGACTGCGGCATCACGGAGGTGACGCTCACGGGCGGGGAGCCACTGGTGCGGCGGGACTTCTTCGACATCGTGGACGCGCTGCTGGACGGTGGGGTGCGCATCTCGCAGATCTATTCCAACGGCCGGCTGGTGACGGAGGAGGTCCTGCGGAAGCTGGAGGATCGGGGCATCCGCCCCGAGTTCAACATGAGCTTCGACGGCGTGGGCTGGCACGACTGGCTCCGGGGCGTGCCCGGCGCGGAGAGGTACGTGGCGGACGCGTTCCGGCTTTGCCGGGAGCGCGGCTTCCCCACCGGGGCAGAGATGTGCATCCACGAGAAAAACAAGCACACGCTGCGGGAGACCGTGAACTTCCTGGCCAGCCTGGGCTGCGGGAGCCTCAAGACGAACCCCATCGCCGATGTGGGCGCCTGGAAGGAGGGCGGCTACGGGCCGAGCATCGCCATTGACGAGCTGTTCCGGCTCTATCTGGACTACATCCCCCGCTACTACGAGGACGGCATGCCCCTGAGCCTGCAGCTGGGCGGCTTCTTCTCCGCCGATCCCGACGCGCCGGACAGCTGGTTCATCCCCACGGAGAAGCGCTGCGCCGACCCCGAGGCGGTGTGCGTGTGCGGCCACGCCCGGATGGTGATGTACATCTCCGCCGAGGGTCGGGCGCTGCCCTGCATGTCGCTGACGGGCATGCCCATCCAGGAGAACTATCCGCTGATTCCCGAGCTGGGGCTGCGCGCGTGCATCACCGATTCCAGCTACATGCGCCTGATCGAGACGCGGGCGTCGGAGGTGCTGGCTCACAACCCGGAGTGCCAAAGCTGCCCGCACGCCAATCGCTGCCTGGGGGGATGCCGGGCGGCGGCGCTGGAGACCGCGCCGGACGACATCCTGAGCCGGGATATGTGCACTTGCGCCATCTTCCGGGACGGCTGGGATGAGAAGATCCGGGCCGTCATGGAGGAGCTCAAACACAATACATCCAAATCATTTTAAGGAGGAAAAGAGCATGTCTGACGAGAAGAAAAACGAGATCCTGAACAAGGGAAAGGAGCTGGACGAGGGCGAGCTGGAGGCGGTGAGCGGAGGCTCCTGTGGCTGTGTCATCGCCGGCGGCGGCAAAGGACATGGGAAAGAAAGTGGCCTCGAATACATCTGTCCCTGTCCTGGCGCCGGTGTCGGCTTTGATAAAGAGGATACAACCTACTGCGCCTGCCCTGGCGCGGGCGGCGGTACGGATAAGCCACTCACATGAAAGAGCCCTGCGGGGCGCCGTGAGCGGCGGAGATCCGCTCGCGGCTGTGGGCGGAAGATTTATATTCTCTTGAAGGAGGAAGCAGACATGTCCGAGGAAAAGAAGGGCGAGATCCTGGGCCGGGAAGGCGAGCTGGACGAGGGCGAGCTGGAGGCGGTGGCCGGGGCCAAGGGCGATTCCTGTGCCTGTGTCATCGCGGGAGTCGCCGAGAGCTTGCACAAAGGGATTGTCATCGGGGAAGGAAAGCAGCCTTGCCCCGCCATCGGGGAGGGAAAGCCCAAGCCCCCCTGCGCCTGTTTCGAGGCGGGAAACAGCGGCGATTGGAAGCCGTGAAGCGGCGGCGGACGGTTCGCCGAAGGTGCATGATGGAAGAGGAGGAAGAGCACATGTCTGAGGAGAAGAAGGACGAGATCCTGGGCAAGGAGAAGGAGCTGGATGAGTCCGAGCTGGAGTCGGTGGCCGGGGCCGGCGGCTATCACCCCTGCAGGTGCATATTTGGGGGATACGGCGATGAAAATCGCGACAAATCGCCCTGTTATGCCCCGGGGGAAGGAAAGCCCTTCTGCGTCTGCTTCGAAGCGGGAAATAGCGACGCTCCGAAGCCGTAGGGCTGCAAACTGTCCGCCGGTGAGAAACGCATGATGGAAGAAGAGGAAGCGGACATGCCCGAGGAGAAGAGGGACGAGTCCGAGCTGGAGGCGGTGACCGGAGCCGGCAAATGTGGCTGTGCCATTGCGGGAAGCGGCAAGGACGGGGAGTGCAGGTGCGTCTGTTGCGCCGGAGGCACCGGCCGGAACCGTGAAACCAAGGAGGAGTGCTGCTTCTGTCCCGTGGCGGGCGTCGGCACGGATTGAGACAATGCCGCACAAATCGTCTGATTCGCCGTCGATTTGTGCGGCGTTGCTTTGCGCGGTTCGCGCAGGAAACCCGATGGATTGCGACGAAGGGATCCCTCACAGGTATTTTGAGGGCGAGACGCCCTTCAGCCGCTTGAATTCTTTGCTGAAATACAGGGCGTCGTGATAGCCCACGGCGAGCGCCACGTCGGCGATCTTGCGGTATTCGCCGCGGATGAGCAGCTCCATCGCGCGGTCGATGCGGTAGCGGGTGATGAATTTCGTGATCGTGACGCCCTGGGATTGCTTGAATACGCGGCCGAGGTACCCCGGGGCGATGCGCAGCGCTCCGGCGATGCCGCCCAGCGAGAGCTCCGGGTCGGCGTAGTTTTCCTGAATGTAGCTGATCGCCCTGTGAATCAGCGGGTTGACCTGATTCCGCGTGGTCACGCGGTCCACGAGGCTTGCGCAAATCTCCAACATGGCGGTTTTCAATTCTTCGGCGGTGTCGCACCGCTCCAGCGCGCCGAGCTGGTCGTCGTCGCCGGGCGTCGCGATCGCGCCGAAATCCAGTATGACGTTGATGATGCGCATGCAGTACAGCGTCAGCTGCTGCCGGGAGGGATGGAGCTTCATGAACTCCGCAAGGCTCGCGTCGAGATGCGCAAGGAACGCCCGCTTGGGGCGGTTGAGCAGCAGGTTTCGAATGGCGGGCAAATCCAGCGGCGGGACGGACGCGTTCCACTCCTGGACTTCCGATCCCGCTTCATTGCACGAGCCCGGGCCCGAGTAGAACTTCTTCGCCAGCGCGGACAGCGCGATGCGCCTGCACGCGGGGTAGTTTCCCAGCGTGACGGGCGTGGTGCAGAGCCCGACCGATATGGAGATGCCGTTCGCATCGCAGAGCCGCGCCTGCAGGCCGGTCAACTGCTGCTTTGTCTTCAATAGCGGCATCTTGCTGATCCAGATGAAGCCGTTGGATTCCAAGTGCAATCCGCTCATGCCCTTGCTTTGATCGAAGAGGGCCTGCAGCTGCTCGCGCGTCGTCTTCAGGGCGAAGGCCTGCTCGCGGGAGGAGCGGTAGCGCTGCGCGAAGCCGTCGATGTTGGCGGCGCACACCCAGGCGTCGCCCGCGTCCGAGAGCAATTCCTGAATCCTCTCCTCCTGGCTGGGCCCGGGCGCGAGATCCGCGCCCTGCTCCAGCAGCATTTCCTGAACCTGCCGCTCCTGCGATATGGATTGACACGCGCTTTGCAGCGCGCGGTACAGCTCGCGCTCCTCAATCGGCTTGACCACATAGTCGAGCACGCCCAGACGCAGGCACTGCTGGATGTAGTCGAAGGTATCGTAGCCGGTGAGGATCACCACCTTGGTCGGGATGTTCCGCTCCTTCAGCGCGCGGCAGATTTCGATGCCGTTCATGACCGGAAGATCGATGTCCAGCAGCGCCAGATCCGGCCTGAGCCTCTGTATCATTTCGAGGGCCTCCGGGCCGACGGCGGCTTCCCCCACCAATTCGATGCCCAGGGAGGGCCAGTCGATCATCTGCTTCACCGCGAGCCGGATCAGATGCTCGTCGTCCACGATCAGGGTTCGGATCATTTTCGCGACACCTCCTTGCGCCGGACCTCCAGCTCGTCGCGCGTCTTCACGGCGAGCAGGCGAACGGTGACGGCCGCGCCTTCGCTTCGCTCCGTGTCGATCGTCAGGCCGTACGCCGGACCGAAGTAGAGCTTGATTCGCGCGTCCACATTGTACAGGCCGTAGCTGTGGGAGCGGTTGCCGCGGAAGTTCTCCGCGACGCTCCGGGGAATGCCCGGCCCGTTGTCGATCACGGAGACGCGAAGCTCGTCCGCCTCCTTCGATACGATCAATTCCAGCTGGCCGTGGATCAGTTGCCTGCGGAGCCCGTGGTGAATCGCGTTTTCCACCAGCGGCTGCAGCGTGAGCTTCGCGATCAGATAGCTCCGCAGCTCCGGCGGGCACTCCAGGCGGTAGTCGAAGCTGTTGCCGTAGCGGTAGCGCACGATGTCCAGGTAGTTTGTCACGTTTTGAAGCTCGGTATCCAGGGGGATGATGTTCTCGCCGCCGCTGAGCGAGGTCCTGTAGAAGATCTCCAGCGCGTGGATCATCCACTTCGCGTCCTGCTGCATGCCCAGGGAGATGAGCGTCGATATTCCGGTGAGAGTATTGTACAAAAAGTGCGGGTTGATCTGCGCTTGAAGGGCGAGCAGCTGGGATTCCTGCTTCTCCAGCCTTTCGCTGGTGACCTGCTCGATCAGGCCGGTGATGCGGTCGAGCATGGCGTTGAACTGCTCGGACATGCTGCCGATTTCATCGCGGCTCAGCACGGGCGCCTTTGCCCGCAGGTTTCCCTCGCCGACCTGCTCCATGCAGCGCTTCAGGGACTGGATCGGGCGCGTCAGCGTGCCGGTGAGTATGAACGCGCCCGCGATGGAGATCAGCAACGAAATGATGATGATCGCGAATATGACGGTGATCTGCTGGTGCGCCTGGCGGCTGATGGTCGATGTGGCCACGGTCGCGACCAGGCGAAGGCCCGTGTCCGGGAGCGCGGATATGAACGCGTAGGAGGTGGCGCTTCCCCGCTTGTATCGCTGGATCAGCGGCTGAACGGCGCCCTGCGGCAGCGCGATGTCCTCCGGACCGGGGAGCATATCGGTGTTGCCGCTGCTGAGCAGCGCCTTCCCCTCGCCGTCCACGATCGCCATGCCCGCGGAGGCGGAGGGGAGCAGGAGCAGATCCAGCATGGCCTCCCGGGTGTAGGTGATCTCCTGGATGGCCACGATCGTGCCCGTCTGTATGCAGATCACGGGCTTCAGCAGGGAGATGCATCCCTCACCGCCGCGCTGGGTGTAGTCGAAGACGGACGCGCCCCAGTGCCTGGTCATGGTGTCCAGGTACTGCTGGAATTCGTCGCTCTTGTATCCGTAGGGGGAGATGAGCGCCCCGGACGTCCCGATGTTTCGCCCGTCCAGCCCGTAGAGTATGATCGACTTCAGGCTGCTGCGCGGCGGCGCGATGCTATCCAGGAAGCTTCGCACCAGCGCGCGCTGCTCGAGCGTGTTCGTGGGGGAATAGACGGAATAGAACTCCTGCACCCTCGAATTCGCCGCGATGATTCGGGAAACCGACAGGCCGTATTCGATCAGATACGCGAGACCCCGGGAGGAGTTTTCCACAGTCGCGGCGGTATCGTGCATGGCGCGCTCCGTATTGTCGTCCTGCAGCGTCACGTAGGAGGCGACGGACAGGAAGGAGAAGGACAGCGCCAGCGTGCCTGCGATCACAAGGATAAATTTGTTCCGTATGGAAGTATTTATAAACGCAAGCCGGAGCCGGTTCAATACTCGCCGCATGTTCACACCTTCTCTTAATCTGAGTCTTTCTGCTTGCATCTACTACTTATATTATACAAATATTTGGCATCATAGTCAATTTTGCTGTGTGCCTATTGTGCGAAATAAGAGAAATAAAGTTGGATATTTACATAATATGTCGGTTTTTTCCATTTTCAAAAGACCGATCTCGAATATAAACTAAATACAGCGAGCCCGCAAAGGGCAAATATTACAGTAATAGGAGGTATACCCCATGAAGCGTACCCTGGCAATCCTGACAACCGTTGCACTGATACTTGCAGTATTGACCCTTCCCGCAATGGCGGAGGATCATGAGCCTGTAACCATCCGACTGCTGACCCGATGGACCGGATCCGACTCCATGGCCCCTATCTTCCAAGAGATCAAGGCAGCCTTCACTGAACAGTATCCCTGGATCACCATACAAGACGATTCCGTGAACGAAGAGAGCGCTTTCCTCAACCTACTGAACACTGCCATTGCCACAGGCGATATGCCGAACGTCTTTGTCCTCCCGACCGTCATGATGGGTTTGGAATACGCCAAGAATGGCCTGATTGAAGAAATCTCCCCGCTGTTTGAGGATACCGAATGGTATGAGGGATTTAACGACGGTATATTCGAAGGCTTCAACTACTCTTCTTTCGGCTTGGACGGCTACTACGCTGTTCCTTACTCCATAGGCGTCGAAGGCATCTACTACAACAAGGCCCTGTTTGCCCAGGCCGGAATCGAGAAGGTACCCGAGACGATGGATGAGATGTTCGACGCCATCGATAAGCTGAATGCAATAGGTGTCGTTCCCTTCGCCTGCGGCGCGGACGAGACCTGGCGCGCCGGCCACATCCAGAACTGGCTGACCTACAAGACCGCCGGCGTCAAGCACACCATGGACATCGGCGCGCGCACCGCGAAGTGGACCGATCCGGAGATGGTTGCCTCCCTGCAGAACTACATGGACTTCAAGAATGCCGGGGCGTTCTCTCCCAACTACGAGGGCATGACCTACGAAGAGGAGAAGAATATGTTCCTGACCGGCAAGGCCGCGATGGACGTGAACGGCACCTGGTTCATCGGCGACTGCAACGATTCCGAGATCGCCGCGGATATCGGCATGTTCGCGCTGCCCTACTACACCGAGCATGAGGAATTCAAGACCGACGGCATCGTCTATCCGCAGGCATTTAGCTTGGATGGCACTGCCGAAGGCGCAGAGAAGGAAGCACAGGAATTGTTCGTCAAATTCTTTACCAGCGCAGAGTGGGAGGAGCGCAGGACGAAGGAAATCGAAGTGTTTCCCGTTCGCAAGGACATCGATATCTCCGACATCAGTGAGGATTCCTTGTTCTACCAGGCAATGGATATCGTGAACAACACCACCCTGTACTCCGGCGACACCACCGACTACGACCCCGTGCCCGCGATGCTGGATATGGTCCGCAATACGCTGATCGGCATGTCCCTGGGCCAGATGACGCCCGAGGAGGCCGCCGAGGCCATCCAGAACGAAATCGATCTGAACAGCTGATCCATTTCTCCCCTTGGGATTGCCGCAAGCCGCGTTTGCGGCAATCCCGTTTTTGATTTGGCCAAAGCGGATACGGAGCGCTTGAAGGCGCGCATTTCGCGCCTTGCGGCCTTCGGAACACGCGGAAGAAATGGCAAAGGAGGCGTCGCCGCTTGAAAGTCAACAGGCGTTCGCGCAGTACAATTCTGCTCTTTCTGCTCCCGGCGTTGATCATCTACATCACGCTTGCGGTCGTGCCGATCTTTGAATCCATCGGCTTCGGCTTTTCGGATTGGAACGGAATCTCCGGTTCTCCCATGACCTTCGTCGGGTTTAAGAACTTCGTGAAGCTGTTCAAGTACCCCCTGTTTCGGAAGGCGCTCGCGAACGGCTTCTGGTTTACCGTGCTGAACCTGGTGCTGCAGATTCCGCTCGGCTACATGATGGGCTATCTGCTGGCAAAGCGCAGGCGCGGCTCTTCCATCGTAAAGATGATCTGCTTCGCGCCCGTCATTTTGCCCATGACGGCCTCGGCGCTGGTCTTCCAGATGATCTTCAGCGCCAACGACACCGGCGTTTTGAACACGCTGCTGATGTCCCTGGGCCTGATCGACGGCCCAAAGGGCTGGCTGATTCAGCAATCCACCGCGCTGCTGTTCGTGATCATCGCCAACGTATGGTGCGGCTTCGGCTACCACATGACGATCAGCTACGCCGCCATATCCGAAATCCCCGTGGAGATCCTGGAGGCAGCCGAGCTGGACGGCGCGAAGGGGATGCGAAAGATCAAGGACGTGGTGCTGCCCTCGATCATGGAATCCATCAAGATCTCCACCGTGATGATCATCACCGGCAGCATCAAGACCTTTGATATCATATTCATTATGACCGAGGGGGGCCCAAACGGCATGACGCAGGTTCCCGGCGTGATGATGTACAACGAGGCGTTCAAGTACAACCACTACGGCCTCGGCAGCGCGATCTCGGTTGTGATCTTCGTGCTGTGCATCGTATTTTCCGTCCTGTCGCTTCGGCTCATGAGCGGTCGGGACGAGGCGTGAGGAGGGAGGGCGCATGAAGCAGATGAAGCCGCGGTCGTTCTTCAGCAAGAACTGGTTTTACATCGTGTTCGCCGCGATGGTGGTCATATGCCTGTTTCCCATCGTCTTTACCATCGTCTCGTCCTTCAAGACCACCCGGGAGATCTTCGCGAACCCCTTCTCCCTGCCGAAGACCTGGGGCTTTGAAAACTACGCGACCGCCTGGAAGGTGGGCAACATGGGGCGGTACTTCCTGAACACGCTGTTCCTCACCGGCATGTCGCTGGTGCTGCTGGTGTTCGTGGGCTCCATGGCGTCCTACGTCATCGCCCGCTTCAGGTTCAAGCTGCAGCCGCTGGTGCTGCTGTTCTTCGTATCCGGCATGATGATCCCGATGCAGTCGGTCATCATCCCGCTGGCGTTCAACCTCGGGCAGCTGCACGTGAAGAACAGCTACACCGTCCTCATACTGCTCTACGTGGCCTTCCAGCTGCCGATGACCGTGTTCATCTACAACGGCTTCATGGTGGGCATCCCCAGGGACCTGGAGGAGGCCGCGATCATCGACGGCTGCGGCGCCAAGGCGGTCTACTTCCGCCTGATCCTGCCCCTGTCGAAGCCCGCCATCGTGACGTCGTCCATATTTAATTTCATCAACATCTGGAACAATCTGCTGTTCCCCCTCGTCTTTGTGAATGACAAGAACAAGCAGGTGATCTCCTACGGCCTGCTGCAGTTCTTCTCCCAGTGGAAATCAGACTATGGCGGAGTCATGGCGGCGATCACGCTGTCGATCGTTCCCTCGCTGATTCTATACGCGATCCTGCAAGAGAAAGTGGAGGCCGGTATGATGGCCGGCGCACTGAAAGGATGATTTTAAAGATGAAGAAGGACCACATCCCCTACCGGCAAATTCACCTGGATTTTCACACCAGCCCGGAGATCCCCGCCGTCGGCGCGCGCTTCGATGCCGATGAATTCACAGCCACGCTGAAGAGGGCGCACGTCGAATCCATCAACCTGTTTGCGAAGTGCCATCACGGAATGTACTACTACCCCACGGCGATCGGCACCCAGCATCCGGCGCTCAACGGCTTTGACCTCTTCGGCGCGCAGGTCGAGGCCTGCCGGGAGGCGGGCATTCGCCCCGTCGCCTACACCTGCGTGTCCTGGAATGAGGACTGGGCGAAGCGGCATCCCGAGTGGCTGATGGTCACCTATGACGGGACCCTGGGTAACAAGCTTCCTTTTGAAACAGGATACTACAAGTGGAATACCATCTGTTTCAACAATCCGGAGTACCGCAAGGTGCTCAAGACGGAGCTGGAGGAGATCTGGCGGCGCTATCATCCGGCCGGTTTTTGGATTGATATTGTGACAGGTCATGAGTGCGTCTGCCCGGTCTGCAAGGCGGAGATGCTCGCCAGTGGCATGGATCCCACGGATCGCAATCAGGTCATTCGTCATGACCGCATCGCGGAGACCGCCTTCTGCCGCGACATCTATGAATTCTTGAAGGATATGAATTCGGAATTGGATGTCTACTTCAATTCCCATCCGTATGCCCTGGACGACGCCACCGACGCGGAGGCCTCCAGCGTCACAAAACGGCAATATTTCACCTTCCTGGACATTGAATCTCTGCCCAGCGACAAGTGGGGCTACAGCCACTTCCCCATCGCGGCGGCGTACGTCCAGAAGTACCCCCAGGAAATCGCCATGATGAACGGCAAGTTCCACATGAGCTGGGGCGACTTCGGCTCCCTGCGCAACGAGAAGGCGCTGGAGTATGAGTGCTTCCGCGCCCTCGCCTGGGGGGCCAAGGTCTGCGTGGGCGATCAGCTGCATCCCTGCGGGAGGCTCGATCCGGTCGTCTACGACCGCATCGGCAAGGTGTTCGCCTCCATCGAGGCGAAGGAGCCCTGGCTGCACGGCACGCGCCCGGTGGCGGAGATCGGCGCGTTCATCGCCAGCAGCCGCAGCCTCAATTCGGACCGCCCGGCCTGCATCGAGGAGGGCGTATACCGCGTGCTTCAGGAATTGCATCAGCCCTTCCACTTCCTGAACATGCGCGACAGCCTGGAGGGCTATCGCCTGCTGATCCTGCCGGATCACTTCGTGCCGGACGCGGAGCTCGCGGCCCGGTTGGACCGCTTCGTGGAGGGCGGCGGCAAGCTGCTGCTGACCGGCGACGCCGGCGTCGATCCCGAGCGCGGGGAGTACGTGCTCCGCTGCGTCCGGGCGAAGTACCGGGGGGAGAGCCCGTTCAGCGTGCGCTACATCCGCGCCACCGGCGACGCGTTCCGCGGCCTGCCGAAGATCGACCACGTGCTGTATGAACGCGGCTGCGTGCTGGAGCGGGGCGAGGGGGAGACCGTCGCCGCGCGCATCGTCGATCCCTACTTCGAGCGCGGCTACGAGCGCTTCTGCTCGCACAGGCAGACGCCGCCCACGCTCGAGGAAACGGAGCAGCCGGCCATCCTGTTCGGCGATGGCTACGCGATCCTGTCCTCGCCGCTGTTCACGGACTATCTGATGAACGGCTATCAGGCGCATCGGGAGCTGATCCGCTGCTGCATCGAGCACCTCCTGCCGCGGCCGCTGATCGTCACCGACCTGCCCGCCATTTCGGAGGTGACGCTTCGCCGCAGCGAGGATGCGCACATCGTGCACATACTGAACTATGTGCTGATCAAGAAGAGCAAGCGCATCGAGACCATCGAGGACGAGCACACCGCGCTGGACCGCACGCTCCGCGTGCGCCTCGACCACGCGCCGTCGTCGGCTTGCGCGGTGCCCGGCGGGGAGCCCCTGGCGTTCCGCTATGAGGACGGCTACGCCGTCATCGAGCTTCCGAAGGTATCGGGGCATACGATGATCGAGATTGGCTGAGGCCGCCGGCCCCGGCGGTGTGCATCGCCCGAAACCTGAGGCCGGTGCCTTCGCCCCTTGCCACCGGCGCTGGATATCCCGCTCGCTCCATCGCGCTTGCCGGGAGATCTGGCGCCGGTTTTCGAGCAGCCGCCTTCGCGCGGCGCTTTTCTTTTTTGGAAGATGTCTGTCTCGTTTGCCGCCGCCCGCGCGCCTGCTTCGCCGCGGGCGTGCCATTCACGCCGCATATCTTCCGTTCGCGCCACGCGCATTGACAAGCGCAGGGCGTCGTGAAATAATAATGAAGGAAGGCGAGCGGAGGGAACCCGGATTCCCGCCGCTCGGACGCGCGCTCGAATCGCGAGGGGGCGCGCGGCGGAAGAGGCAAGGACGCGGAGGGGGAGCGCGATGGGTCAGAGGCGAGATTGGCGATGCGCGGTGGGCGTGGCGCTGGCGTTGTGCATAGCGGCGGTCATACTGGCCGCGTTCTCCCTGATGAGCCGCGTGGGCAGGGAGGAGCTGTACCTGGCCGACTCGGCGCAGCAGCGCTTCGGCTGGCGCTACGAGCTGCTGGTCGGGGACCGGGTGCAGGCCTACGAGCCGGCCTTCGCGGAGGGCGTGCGGGTTCCGGAGCTGCCCGAGGGAACCCGGGCCGTGCGCATCACCCGCACGCTGGCGGAGGAGGTCCCCGACCCCGAGCTGGAGTGGCACTCCTACCAGGACGGCGTGGAGGCGTTCCTGGACGGGGAGCTGCTCCACAGCGACTTCCGCGGGGAGATCGAGCGCGGGGAGGACGGCTTTCTGGCGCTGACGGAGGAGGACTGGGAGAAGCTCCACCGGGAGCAGGGCGACGTGTGGCGGAAGACGCGCATGTCCCTGCCCGAGAACTACCTGGGCAGGGAGCTCAGCATGGTGACCTACTTTCCGGAGGACTGGGGGATCGCGGTGCCGGAGTATCCGTACCTGGGCAGCGATGAGAGCTACATCGCGAGCTACATCGTGCCTTCGGTGAAGAACGACGTGACGATGACGGCGTACGCGCTGTTGACGCTGCTGATCGCGGCGATGTACGTGGTGGACATTCGCAACGACGGCGCGGACGCGAAGACGCTGCTGCTGAGCCTGTACTTTCTGCTGCTGTTTCTGAGCGCTGCGAACAACTCCTACGCCGGGTACTTCAGCGAGCTGAACGCGCGGGTGAACCTGAAC
>CANQGC010000026.1 GCA_947600345.1 uncultured Clostridia bacterium | reverse complement strand
GTGTCGTTGGACACGGACTGCATGATCGCGGAGACCAGCGGAATGTTCAGGGAGATGGGCGCTTCCTCCTGCCCCTTGCGGAACTTCACCAGCGGCGTGCGCAGGTTGACGTTCGCGGGAATGCAGCTCTCGGAGGTGTAACCGGGAATCAGCAGGTACTCGCTGAAGGTGTGGGAGGGTTCGCTGATGTAGTGTGCCATTGAATCGCCCCTTTTCAAATGTTGAGAACTCCCAGGAAAGTGATCGGTATCAATCGGATTAAAAGTATCATAGCATCCGCAGATAGAGATTCCAGCATGTTTGGGTTAAGAGCTGGTGATTTCGTCCGCGAGCCGCGGACGCGGCAGGAATTCGGGCGCCGGAAGGCGAAATACAAATATATGAAGCGAAGTTATCAATACACGATCAACGGCCTCTCCGTGCGGGCGGAGTTTGATGAGGGCGACGAGCGGGAGATCTTCCTGCCGCTGCTGCGCAGGTTGGCGGAGATGAGGCGGGCGAGGGAGCGGCGGATCGTCGCGTTCCTGGCCGGGCCCCCGGCGGCGGGCAAGAGCACGCTGTGCCGGTATCTGGAGGAGCTATCCCGGAATGCGCCGGACCTGATTCCAATCCAGGCGGCGGGGCTGGACGGCTTCCACTACCCGCAGACGTATTTGGACAGCCATGCGTGCAACGGCGTCCCCCTGGCGCGCATCAAGGGCGCGCCGGAGAGCTACGACGTGGCGAAGCTGGCGGGGCTGCTCTCCCGGGTGAGCGAGCCAAACCAGCGCTGGCCGGTGTACGACCGGCGCATCCACGACCCGGTGGAGGGCGCGCTGGAGATCTCGGCGGACATACTGCTCATCGAGGGCAACTGGCTGCTGCTGGACGAGGAGCCCTGGCGCGCGCTGCCCTGCGACTACTCCATCTTCCTGCGCGCCGGGAGCGAGGCGCAGCTGGAGCGGGTCGTGGCGCGCAAGCTGGCCGGGGGCTTCGCCGAGGCCGAGGCCCGGGAGATGGCGCGGCGCAACGACTGGCCGAACATACTGCGCTGCATGGAGCGTTCCCGGCCGGGGGACCTGAACCTGATTCCTGCGGGAGAGAACAGATGGGAGGTATCATCTCTATGAAGAAGCTGGGATTCATCGGCATGGGCAACATGGGCCGGGCCATCGCCTCCGGCCTGGTCAAGGGCGGCGCGATCGCGGCGGAGGACGTGTATGCCTACGCGCCCCACTGGGACAAGCTGAGTGATTACTGCGCGCCGCTGGGCATCCACGCCTGCCACAGCGCGGCGGAGGTCGTCGAGAATTGCGACGCCGTGCTGCTGGCGGTCAAGCCCTACGTGATCGAGGGCGCGATCGCGGAGATTCGCGATTTGCTCTCGGGCAAGGCCGTGATCAGCATCGCGCTGGGCTACGACCTGGACCGCCTGCGTCCGCTGCTGCCGGACACTGCCCGCGTTCAGTTCATCATGCCCAACACCCCGGCGATGGTGGGCGCGGGCGTGCTGCTGTTCCAGCAGGAGAGCACGCTGGAAGCGGACGAGCGCGCGGAGCTCATGGGCAAGTTCGCGGCGCTGGGCGAGGTGATCGAGCTGCCCGGGCACCTGATGGGCATCGGCGGCGCGGTGTCGGGCTGCGGCCCGGCCTTCTGCGCGATGGTGATCGAGGCGCTCTCGGACGCCGGCGTGAAGTACGGCCTGCCCCGGGCCACGGCCTACCGGCTGGCCAGCCAGACGCTCGCGGGCACCGGCAGGATGCAGCTGGAGACCAACCAGCACCCCGGCGCCATCAAGGACGGCGTCTGCTCGCCCGGCGGCACGACCATCCGTGGCGTGGAGGCGCTGGAGCGCGCGGGCCTGCGCGCGGCGATGCTGGACGCGGTGCAGGCCGTGATGGAGAAGAAAGTGTGAGCGAAGGGGAAGTGTGAGGATGACGACGGAGGAACTTCGGGCGCTGCACCGGCCGATTCTGGGCCTGGAGTGCCTGCACTGCGCGCTGAACCAGCTGATCGCCACCACGCAGCTCGTGGGCATGGAGGAGCCGCGGCGGCGGGCGCTGATGCAGCGGGCGTTTGAGATGATCGCCGCGAAGGGCATCGACCGCAACAACAGCGAGATCATCGGCGAGGTCTACCGCCTGGTGACGGCGGAGATCGGGGACGAGAACCCCTACGCCAGGCTCAAGTCCGACTTCAACGAGGGCATGCTGCGCCTCTGCCCGGAGGTGCGGCGGCACATCGCCGAGAGCGCCGACCCGCTGGCGGCGGCGGTGCGAGCCAGCATCGCGGGAAACCTGATCGACATCGCCGCGCTGGGTCTGGGCGTCACGATGGACGCCGCGATGGCCAAGGTGCGCGAGGTGGACGAGACCGGGCTCTACGTCGACGACTGCCCCGCGCTGGCGGAGGCGCTCTCGAAGGCGGAGACGCTGCTGGTGTTGGGCGACAACTGCGGGGAGATCGCGCTGGACAGGGTGTTGATCGAGACCATACGGCGGCTCTATCCGCAGATTCGCGTGCGGTACGGCGTGCGCGGCGCGGCCATCGTCAACGACGTGACCCGGGAGGACGCGGAGCAGGTGGGCATGGGCGAAGTGGCGGAGGTCATCGACAACGGCGACGACCTGCTCACCACGCTGCCCTACCGCACGAGCCCGGAGTTCAACGCCGCCTTCGACGCCGCCGACGTGGTCATCGCCAAGGGCATGGGCAACTTCGAGGGCCTGCAGTTCAGCGAGCGGGAGAACCTCTTCTTCCTGCTGATCGCCAAGTGCGACGTGGTGGCCCGCCTGACCGGCGCGCCGAAGGGCAGCATACTTTGTATGCGCGCGGCGGCGGATGCCGCGCGCCCCGGGGTTTGGTAAAATATTCTAAAAGGCAACACCGCACAAAGGAGGTGGTCGGCAGGCGAATGAATTTTCTGTCAGATGCAATTGCAAATTTCGAAGGCTTACTGGATGTAAGTCGAGGAATTTGCAAGCAGCAGATGGCGGAAAAGGCATCGCCTGACGCGCCACCGATTTGTGCGGGGGTGCCTAAAGCGCTGGGTATTCTTGACAGTGACCGGGAGGCCGTGTTAGACTGAACTCGGATTGGATTTGGCAAAAGGAGGGTTTTTTATATGAAGAGGCGCGCCCTGTCCCTGGCGCTTGCGCTGGGCATGCTTCTGTCGATATTGCCGGCTGCGCCGCTGTCCTCCGCGGAGGAACCGGCGCAGTTGGCGTTCGTGGAAGAGGTGCCGGAGGAGGCTTCCGGCCAGACCTCCGAGCCGGAGGAGATCGCCGAAGAGGAGGGCGCTCCGGCGGAGGAGGCGGAGGCCGGGGAGGCCGAGGCTGAGGAGTCCGTCGAGGCGCCGGACGAATGGACGGTCGAAGGGGAGGCCGCGGAGCCCGCAGGGGCGGAGGCGGTTCCGGCAGTGGCGCTTGAGGCCGCGAACGAGGCGCAGGAAGCGACTGAGGATCCCTTCGCGGAGCCGGCGCTGGGCAGCGACGGCGTGCAGTACGCCGGCGTGGCGTACCTCTCCCAGGCGGCGTTCGAAAGCCTGAGCGACGCCCAGCGGGACGACTACGTGACCATGGTGGACGACCTGACCGGGCTGCTGGACCGGGGCATCGTGGTGGAGCACCCGGTGTTCTCGCTGGACGCGGAGGGCACGCTGGCCTTCGACTTCAGCTTGCCGCTGGCCTTCTTCGCGGAGGAGCTTTCGGAGGCCGTGCTGGAGGAGCTCCCCGTGGACGGGGAGGCGGAGGCGCCGGACGTCGCTCTGGAGCCGGAGCCCGCCCGGGAGGAGGATGAACTTCCCGAAGAGGCGGCGGAGCCCGCCGCGCAGGGCGCGCCCATCGTGGAGAACGTGGAGCTGGCGCTGCGCTACCGCCAGCCGGTCCGGCGCGTGGACGGCTGGCTGCCCCCGCAGGACGAGGGCTCGGCCGTCAGCAGCTTCTACCTGGAGCGCTTCGGCACGCTGTTCTGGGACGGCGTGGACTACTTCTACGATCAGCTGGACGTCAGCCGGAAGAGCTTCTATAATGCCGCCATGCGGGACATCGTCGAGGGCGGAAAGAACGGCTTCACGGTGGTCGTGAGCAGTCTGGACGACGCCACAATCCTCGGGGCGGACGCGATCTCGGCGCTGATGCAGACCTATCCCGAAATGTTCGACTGGATGGCGGCGAGCGGACGGTTCAGAGCCGCCTATCAGAGCCGCGGTGACGGAAACTACAACCTCTTTTTCACGCTGGAAGTCTCGCCCTACTATTCCGTCGCGCTGGAACAGCAGGCGCGCGCGAAGGTGGACGAGGTCGTCAAGGCCGCCGCGGCCGACGCGCAGAAGAACTATCCCAACGATCTGGACTACGGAATCGTGCGCTACCTCGACGGCTGGCTCTGCGCGCAGAACTACTACAACAATGTGGGCGTGAACGGCGATCCGAGTTCGGAGGAGTACTACTACTGCCACCGCTCCTACGGCACGCTGCTGAAGGGCTCCGGCGTCTGCGAAAGCTACGCCCTGGCGATGTCGCGGCTGCTGGACGCGGCGGGGATTCCGAACCTCTACGCAGTGGGCGTCGCCAACGGCGGCGGCCACGCCTGGAACTACGTGCACATGTCCGACGGCAGCTACTACCTGCAGGATTCCACCTGGAACGACAGCACGAATCCCTCCCAGACCACCTCGCTGCGGCAGTACCTGCTCTGCGCGGACGATGGCCGGCACGACGCCAACGGACAGCACTACGTGGATTCAAGCCATACGGCCGTGTTCCACAGGTTCAGCTTCCCGGCGATCAGCAATACCAAATACGCGCCCAAATCGTCGAAGCCCGAGGTGACGCCGAGGATCACGGCGGCCCCGACCCACCCGGTGGTGCTGGTGTCCCCGCCGGCATCCACGCAGACGCCCGCGCCGTCCGCCACACAGACAGCCACGCCGACGGCCACGGCTACACCGACACCGACGCCGACACCGACACCGACACCGACGCCGACACCGACACCGACGCCGACGCCTACGCCCACACCGACACCCACAACTACGTCTTCGGTCGAGCCAACCATCAAGCCGACCGTCAAGCCAACGATTGAGCCGACGATCCGTCCGACGGTCGCGCCGGAGCCGCTGATCTGGCAGAGCCTCTGCCTCGCCAAGGGGAAGAGCGCCACGCTATCGATTCTCGATCCCGCCTACGCCGGCGCGAAGCTGCGCTGGGAGAGCGAGGATACCGGGATCGCCACCGTGAATTCCAAGGGCAAGGTGACGGCCAAGAAGCCCGGGCGGACGCGGATTCGCCTGCTGGAGGACGGCGTGGAGCTCGACGCCTGCAACCTGCTGGTCTACCAGTTCAAGAGCCTTACGTTTGAAAACGGCAAGAGCAGCCTGACGGAGACGATCGAATGGGAGGGCGATGATGAGGAGAGACCCGTCCATCTCAGCGTCAACCAGGCGGCGGGCGCGCTGTTCAGCGCCGAGGACATTCGCGGCGCCGCGGGACTCGCGGATGTGAGCGTCGACCGGGGCAAGAAGCCGTCGGTCGTCGATGTGGAGGCGTCCCTCGCGGGCAACGGCATCGCCCTGACCCTGAGGCCCCGGGCGGCGGGCGAGACCAGCGTCAGGATCAGCTTCGGCGGCGTGCGCGCCACGCTGAAGGTCAAGGTGCGCCGGGTGCTGGAGGACGAGTGGTTCGCGCTGAAGGAGAGCGAGCTCGAATATAGCGGCAGCGCGCTCAAGCCGGTGGTGCAGCTTGCGGAGGGCTGCCCCTTCGCGCTGAAGAAGAACCGGGACTACAAGGTCGTCTACGAGAACAACAAGGCCGTCTCGCTGGAGGCGGGGGAGTATGACAAGCTCCCCACCGCGACCATCGAGGGCATGGGCAACTACTGCGGCTGCGTCTTCAAAATCTTTGCCATCCATCCCGCCGGGCTCGAGCGCGCCACCGTGTCGAAGCCTTCGGCCAAGACCTACAGCGGCCAGCCCCAGGCGGCGGGCGTCACCGTGAAGCTGGGCAAGAAGAAGCTCAAGGCGGGCACGGACTACGACATCCTCTACACGGACGCCGAGGGCAATGCCACGGCGGAGAAGCCGGTGAACGCGGGCAGGTACAGCCTGGCCATCGAGGGCAAGGGCAACTACGCGGGCACGCCGGAGAAGTACAGCGGCGCGCAGGCGCGGGTGTTCGAAATCAAGCAGGTTTCGATGGCGAAGCTGAAGCTTTCGCTGGCGAACGTGAAGAAGTCCAAGATCAGCGCGGCCAAGGGGCCGATGGACGCCGCTGCCCTGGGCCTGAAGCTGAAGTACGGCTCGAAGCTGATTCCGGCGTCGGACTACGAGATTCGCTACAAGTACCCGGACGGAATCGAGCGGAGCGACGCGCCCGGCGAGCCCGGAAAGTACACGGTGATCGTCTCCCCGAAGGACGGCAACATCGCACCGACCGCGAAGGTTCCGGACCGCCGCGCGAGCTTCACCATCCAGTGATTCCGGCGCCTAGCGCGCCTGCCTCCGCAGGGCTTTAAATTGGAAACGCAAAGCAGGGCTCCCGGTCCTCAGATTCATGAGGCCGGGGGCCCTGCCCTTTTGTCCTGATCGCGGCCTTTGGGCAGCGCGCTTCCCTTCCGCGGCAGATTTACAGATTGGCGGCGCTATACTTGAAATGGAGGCCGGAAGCGCGGCGTGCGCGCCGGAAGCCGGTCGAAACTGTCATGGGAGGAATTTACATGAAGCGCCGCATGATCTGTCTCGCCCTCGTCCTGAGCCTGCTCGCTTCGATGGCGCTGCCCGCCGCCGCTTCGCTGGCGGAGGGGGAGACGCTTCTGGAGGAGGTCGCCTGGGATGAGATCGCCAACGACGCCGGGGCGGAGGAGCCCGCCGGGCTCGAGCCCCCCGCGCCGCTCCCGCCGGAGGAGGCCCCTGCCGAAGCGCCGCTCGAGGAGGAGCCATCCATAGAGGAGCCGTCCGTGGAGGAGGCTCCGGAGGAGGAACCGCCGGAGGAGGAGCGCCCCGTGGAGGAACCTTCCGAAGCGGAACCGCCGACGGAGGAGCCGCCCGCGGAGGAGGAGCCCCAGGCGCATCCGGTCGTGGACTGGTCCGGGCAGGAATCCACGGCGGGGGAGCATCCGGTCGTGGAACGGCCGGACGCGGAGGCCGGGGCGGAGCCCGATGTCGAATCCGAAGCTGAATCCGGTGAGGAGGCCGGGGAATTCGCCGCCGTGGCGCTGGGCAGCGCGGACGTGCGCTACGCGGGCGTGGCCTACCTCTCCCAGGCGGCCTACGACAGCATGGAGCCCGACGCCCAGGTGGCCTACGTGCGCATGGTGGACGAGCTCACCGGCATGCTGGACCGGGGCGTCGCGGTGGAGACGCCGGTGTTCTCGCTGGACGAGGACGGCACGCTGGCCTTCGACTGCGCCATGCCGCTGGAGCTCTGCTTCGAGCGCTGGAGCGACGAGCTGGGCGAGCTGGAGCTCGCCGAGGGCGTGCCGTCGGAGCCCGGCGCGCAGGCGGCCGAAGGCGAAGACGAAGACGAAGCCGGGGACGAGGCGTCCCCCGAACCTGAGGAGGAGGCGGCCGAACCAGCCGAACCGGCGGAAGAGGCGGAAGGTGCGGAGGCCGTGGACGCTCCCGCGCCCATATCGGAGAACGTGGCGCTCGCCGAGCGCGTGCGCAGGCCGGTGGAGCACATCCCGGGCCAGGCGCCGCAGGGCCTGCGGGAGGGCGAATACGCCCAGCAGGCGTTCGATTCCCTCTATTGGGACGGCGCGGAGTACTTCTACAACCAGCTCTCCGCGGCGGCGAAGATCCACTTCAAGGCCGCCGAGCGGGAGATGATCGCGGAGCACTACAATGGCTACACGACCTATGTCGACTTCAACCACTCGGGCTCGCAGGGCGTGTACGACGCCCTGGCGGCGCTGATGATGACCTATCCCTACGGCTTCGACTGGGCGACGCCCACCGCCACCATGCGCCAGGGCAGCCGCTACATGGGCGGGCAGTATCAGTATGTGGTCGTCATCGACATCTCGCCCCACTACAGCGCCAGCCTGGAGCAGCAGGCCCAGGCGAAGGTCAACTCGCTGGTCAGCAGCGCCATGAGCTTCGCTAAGTCGAAGTACCCCAACGACCTGGACTACGGCATGATGTACTACTTCGACGACTGGCTCTGCGCGAACAATTACTACAACGACGCGGGCACTTCGTCCGGCGATCCCGACTCCCAGACCTTCTACTACTGCCACACCTCCTACGGCACGCTGCTGAAGGGCTACGGCGTCTGCGAGAGCTACGCACTGGCGCTGGCGCGGCTGATGGACGCGGCGGGCATTCCGAACATGTACGCCGAGGGCGACGCCTACAACAGCAGCGGCGGCTACTCGGGCCGCCACGCCTGGAACTACGTGCACATGTCCAACGGCGGCTACTACCTCCAGGATACCACCTGGAACGATCCTGCCAGCCGGACCGCCAAGTCCTACCGCAACTATCTGCTGCGGGCCAACGACAGCCGCCACGTTCCGGACGGCAGGCACTACAGCAGCTGCAAGTTCCGCTTTCCGACCATCAGCGCCAGCAAGTACAGCCCCCGCACGGCATCGGCGAATCCCACGCCGCGCATCACGCTGACCCCGAAGCCCAAGGCCACGCCGACGCCGACACCCACGCCGACGCCCACACCGACGCCCACACCTAGGCCCACACCGACGCCCACACCTAAGCCCACGCCCACCCCGACGCCCAAGCCCACACCGACGCCCACGCCGACGCTCCGGCCCCCGACGCCCACGCCCACGCGGCCCAGCACGCCCACGCCCGCGCCCACGCCGGAATCGGAGTTCGATGGCATCACGGAGCGCCTGTACCTGGCGAAGGGCAAGAGCGGCGCGATATCGGTGTACGATCCCTACTTCTGGCCCTTCGTCAAGAGCTGGAGGAGCAGCAACGCCAAGGTCGCCAAGGTGAGCAAGGGCGGCGTGGTGACCGGCGTCAGGCCCGGAACCGCCACCATCACGCTGACGGCGGGGGGCTACTCGGCCCACTGCCGGGTGGTCGTCTATCAGATCAGCGGCCTGCGCTTCGAATCGAACGGCAAGAGCGCGCTGACCGCCACCGGCGGCGAGCGGGAGTTCCTGCTGCGCGTGAACCAGACGGGCCGAAGCGTGAGTGCCGGGGAGCTTCGCGACGCGGGGGCGATCGCGGATGTGCAGGTCAGCTCCAGCGCGCCCGAGGTCGCCTCGGCATCGGCCCGAATCGAGGGCGACGCCATCCGCCTGCGGGTGACGCCGGGCACGCCGGGCGACGCCACCATCAAGCTGAAGTTCGGGGGTAAGACCGCCAAGCTCGTCTACAAGCTGCGCAGCCCGATCCGGGAGGATTGGTTCTCCCTGACCGGCCTGTCCGGCGGCGCCGCCGCCTACAGCGGCAAGGACATCAAGCCCAAGGTCGCCCTCAGCTGGCGCGCGCCCTCCAATTTGAAGTACAAGGTCAAGTACCTGAACAACCGCAACGCGGGGACCGCCACCGTGCGCATCACCGGCAGCGGAGGCTACGGGGGCAGCGTGGATCTCAACTTCCGGATTGAGCCCGCCCCCGTCAGCGGCAAGCTGTCCATATCGAACCCCAAGGCGAAGGTCTACAACGGCGCGCCCCAGGGCGCGGGCATCACCGTGAAGCTGGGGGGCCGGAAGCTCAAGGCGGGCACGGACTACCGCGTGCTCTACGACGGCTCGCCGGATTCGCCCGTGGACGCGGGCACCTACCGCATCTCGATCCAGGGCATCAACTTCGCGGGCACGCTCTCCGACGGCAAGAGCCACAGCTTCACCATCCAGCCCGTGCCCATCACGAAGCTCAAGATTTCGCTGAGCAAGTCCTCGGTGAAGTACAGCGGGCTGCCGGTGACCGCGAGCGCGCTGGGCATGAAGCTCAAGTACGGCTCCAAGGTCCTTCCCGGCTCGGACTACTGGGTGTACTACGTGTACGGCGGCCGCTGGATGGATGCCGCGGCCCCATCCGCCGCCGGAAGCTACTACGTGCTGGCCGCGCCCCGCAGCGGGAATATCTCCACACCCGGCCGCGTAAACTGCGTGGTCAAGAGCTTCAAGATCAGGAAGTGAGCCCGGAGGCCACGGCGAGCGGCAGAGCGGATCTCTCTTTAGCGGGAGGTCCGCTCTGCCATATGCTGGTTGACTTCGCGCGGCGGAGGTGATAAACTATAAAAGGAGAAGGATAGGATTCAGAGGAGGAAACTGCTTTGAAACGCCGCATGTTGTCGCTGATGCTGTGCCTGCTGCTGGCGCTGCAGTGCGCGGGTTCGCTGGCGGAGGAATTGTCGCCGGAGAGCGTGGAGCTCACGCCCGAGGGCTGGATCCAGCTGGAGGAGAAGCCGCTGTTCGACGAGGCCCCGGCGCTCGCGGAGCCGACGGAGGGCGCGCCCCAGGGCGAGGCAAGTTCGACGCCGGGGGCCGAAGCGACGCCGGAGGCCGCGCCCGCGCGGAGGGAGCCCGTGGAGGAAGCGCCCGTGGAGCTCAGCGAGGGCGAGTTCTTCCAGGCGGCGCTGGGCAGCGCCGGCGTGCAGTACGCGGGCGTGGCCTACCTGTCCCAGGCGGCGTTCAACAGCATGGGGGAGGACGTCCGGGCGGCGTATGTGCGCTGGGTGGACGAAATCACCGGCATGCTCGACGAGGGCGTTCCGCTCTACGACGTGGTGTTCGCGCTCTATGAGGATGGCGACGTGGGCGTGCACTTCGTCACGCCGCTGCGGAGCTTCTCCGGGGGCGAGGAGGAATCGGCGGAGATCATCGCGGTGGAGTCTTCTCCGTTGCCGGAGACCTGCTCAGCGTTGGAGGCTTGTCCGGCGCTGGAGGCCCTCCCGGCGGCGGAGGCTGTGGCCGTGGCGGAGGCCGCCGGCGCGGCGGAATTGGCCGCGGAGGAAGCCCCGGCCGTACGTTCGGAGAACGTGGAGCGCATTGAGGGCCTGAAGCGCCCGGCCGTGCGCGTTCGAAGCGTCGCGCCCGAGGCGGTTCGCTTTGCGGCGGCGGAGGAGGACGGCGGCGGCGCGCTGGAGGAGCTTCGTGAGCAGTACGAGCGGAGCAAGGAATACTTCCGCGCCCAGCTCATGCCCGAGGATCTGGACGTGTACGCGATCGCCGAGGCCAGCCTGGTGGACGCGGGCATGAGCGGCTTCGAGTGCGAGGTCGACGCCGACAGCGGCTTCGAGTGCGTGTTTAGCGCGCTCTCCGCGCTGATGGACAGCTATCCCTGGCTCTTCGACTGGTCGGACGGCTACGTGCTCTACGATTCGCAGCAGGACGAGGAGAGCGGAACCTGCACCATCTCCATCAGCATGGACGTATCCAACTACTACAGCGAGGATCTGGAGCGGCGGGCGCAGGAGAAGGCGGAGGCGCTGATCAACGCCGCGCTGAGCTTCGCCCGGCGGGACTATCCCCACGACCTGCCCTACGGCATGATCCGCTACTTCGACCAGTGGCTCTGCGCGCACAACTACTACAACACCAAGGGCATGTACCCCAGCTACGAGTGGGGTGGGAACGCGGACCGGATCTACTACTACTGCCACAGCTCCTACGGCACGCTGCTGGAGGGCTACGGCGTCTGCGAGAGCTACGCGAAGGCGATGTCCCGGCTGATGGATGCCGCCGGAATCCCCAACCTGTACGCCATCGGCGTCGAGCACGCCTGGAACAACGCCCAGATGGTCAATGGCGACTATTACCTGGTGGACAGCACCTGGAACGACAAGGGGAAGACGAGCCGCCAGTACCTGCTCTCCGGCAGGGATTCCAAGCACAGGGCCGACGGCAAGTACTTCAACGAGAGCCGGGCGTTCGAGTATCCTACCCTCCCCTCCGGCAAGTATTCCTACTCTCGCGGCCCGCTCACGCTGGAGCGGGAGACCCTCTGCCTGCGCAAGGGGGAGAGCGCGAAGATCAATCTCTCGAACTCCGCCTACAAGGGCCTCAAGAGGAGCTGGAAGTCCAGCGATACGAAGGTCGTGAAGGTGAAGGGCGACAGGATCACCGCCGTGGGGCCGGGCGAGGCCACCGTCACGCTGCACTGTGCGGGCAAGACCGCGGAATGCGCGGTATCCGTCTATCAGGTCTCCGGCCTCAGCTTCGACGAGAACGGCGCGTCAAGCCTCACGCGCGACTACGCCTGGGGGGATGATGAGCCCGAGCCGCAGACGTTCCGGCTCACCGTGGCGCAGAAGGGCTACCTCGACACGGCGGAGAACATCGACGCGCGGAGGGACCGCCGGGAGCTGAGCGTCTCCAGCAGCAAGAAGTCGGTGGCCACGGCCAGCGCGACGCTCACGGGCGACGCCATCGAGCTGACCGTCACACCCGTCGGCGCGGGCGACGCCACCATCAAGGTCGGCTTCGGCGGCAAGACCGCCACGCTCAAGCTCCGCGTCCGCCGGGCGCTGAAGGACGAATGGTTCGAGCTGGAGTATGAGCGCATCCCCTACAGCGGCAAGGCCCGCACGCCGAAGGTCAGCAAGACGGCGCTTGCGCCCAGGGACTTGAAGTTCAAGCTGCGCTACGCCCACAACACCAACGCGGGCGAGGCCACGGTCAGCATCGTCGGGAAGGGCAACTACGGCGCGCTGGAGAAGCGCTACACCATCGAACCGGTATCCTTCGACGCGGACAAGCTGAAGATCACCGAGGCGAGGGCGGTCTACTACAGCGGCGCGCCCCAGGGGGCCGGGATCACCGTCAAGCTGGGCCGGAAGAAGCTCAAGGCCGGCACGGACTACGAGCTGCTGTACGACGGTTCGCCCGCCGCGCCCACGGAGGCGGGAACCTACGCCGTGACGATCCAGGGCAGGAACTACGCGGGCACGCTCGGAGCGGACGCGCCCCACAGCTTCACGATCGCGCCCACGCCGCTGTCAAAGCTGAAACTCACGCTGAAGAAGACGTCGATCAGGGCGAGTGGCAGCCCGGTGACGGCGGAGGCGCTGGGCCTGAAGCTCAAGTACGGCAAGCGGGAGATCCCGGCGAACGAGTACGAGATCCGCTTCCGCAACGGCGCGGGAGAGCTCATCTCCGCGCCATCGGAACCGGGCAGCTACACCGTCGTCATCGTCCCCACCGGGAAGAACATCGCGGCGGACAAGAAGACCGAGCTCACCAGGAGCTTCAAGATCAAGAAGAAGTGAGCGCCCGAAGGACGCAGGGGGAGCGCCGCCTTCCATCTGGAAGGCGGCGCTCCTTTGCGTGCGAGCTGCCAAAAGTAGAGCATGGATTCTAAAAATAGACAGAATAGTATTGTATTTAGCTATAAGTCGGCATATTATTCGTGTTCTCCCATTGCTAGTTAGTCCCCCAAAAGCTACAATATACCCGTACCAAGGAAGCGCCAATCACGCGGCGCTACCCCAAGAATCCAGAATCCATACTTCCAATAATGAAAGGGGAATTTACCATGAAGAACACTCTGAAGGTTATGATCGCGATCGTGCTGAGCCTGACTCTGATCCTTGGAACCGCCGCGCTGGCGTGCGACGAGGGCGGATACTTCTACGGAGCCGTGGTCGCCACGGGCGGCGACAGCTACATTCGAGACGAGCCGAACCTGAACGGAAGCATCCTCGGCAGCCTGGGCGAAGGCCGGACGGCGATATTCTACGGATACAGCTCGTTTGACAGCCGCGGAGTGGAGTGGTACCTGATCGACACGGGCAGCACGTTCGGCTGGGTATCCTCCCGGTACACGACGCTGTACTACTAATAAGATAGCAAGAGGGGACAGGAGAGGAAACCAGAGGCCCGGAGCGAAAGCTCCGGGCCTCATCACATCGGGAAAACCCTTCGATTACTTCTTGTAGAACGGGCCGTAGTTGGCGCAGGCGCGGTAGTCGGCGCCCTCCTTGTCCATGCCGAAGGCGTTCCAGCAGGACGGGCGGAAGATCTTGCCGGCGGGCACGTTGTGCATCGCCACCGGGATGCGCAGCATCGAGCAGAACGTGATCAGGTCCGCGCCGATGTGGCCGTAGCTGATCGCGCCGTGGTTGGCGCCCCAGTTGTTCATCACGTCGTAGGCGGTCTTGAACGGGCTGCCCTCGACGCCGTCGCAGCGCGGCGCGAACCAGGTGCACGGCCAGGTGTAGTCGGTGCGCTTCCACAGCACGTCGGTGACCTCGTCCGGCAGCTTCACGGTCCAGCCCTCGGCGATCTGCAGCATCGGGCCCAGGCCCTCCACCAGGTTCAGGCGGATCATCGTGGCGGGCATCTCGCAGTCGGTCACGAAGCGGCTGGAGTATCCGCCGCCGCGGAAGTAGCCCAGATCGGCGTAGTTCCAGGTGGTGTGCGCCATGATCTCCTTCTGGTCCTCCTCGGTGACCTCGTACCAGGGCTTCATCACGCGGTTGCCGTCGGCGTCCACTGCGCGGCCGTTGGCGTCCAGGCAGCAGGCGCCGGAGTTGATCAGGTGGATGAATCCGCCGTTCTCCTTGGCCACGCCGGTAACCTCATAGCCGGTGGCGTGCTTGACCGCCTCGGGGCTCCAGTAGGTGCGCACGTCGGCGAACATCTGGGCCTTGTTGGTCAGCAGCTTCATAAACAGCATGCCCAGGCCGTTGAGCACGTCGTTCTCGGTGGCGAGCACGTAGGGCTCGCGGGCGCCGTTGTAGTCGAAGCTGGTGTTGAGCATGGCCTCGGGGAAGTCGCAGTTCGGATAGAAGTCGGTCCACTGGCGCTGGCCCTGGAAGCCGGCGGCGATGGCGTTGTGGCCGACCATCTCCTCCTCGCAGCCCTTGGGGAGGTTCGGGTTGCCGTTCATCAGATCCTTGATGATGCAGTACATCTTCACGACGAACTCCCAGTCGCTGTCCTTGCGCTCGCGGGAGTGCTGGAGCTCCTCGGGGTTCTTGTCGAAGCCCTCGATGGCGTACTTCTTGGCCCAAGCCAGCGCCTTCTGGTACTCGGCCTCGTCGTAGATGCCCTCGGTCATGCGGCGGATGATCTCCACCTCGTCCACGGACTCCACGCGCATGCCCAGGTACTCCTCGATGAACTTGCTGTCGATGATGGAGCCGCCGATGCCCATGGTCACGGAGCCGATCTGCAGGTAGCTCTTGCCGCGCATCGTGGCGACGGCGACGGCCGCGCGTCCGAAGCGAAGCAGTTTCTCTTCGACGTCCGCGGGGATGGAGGTGTCGGTGGCGTCCTGCACGTCGTGGCCGTAGATGCCGAAGGCCGGCAGGCCCTTCTGGGCGTGGGTCGCCAGAACGGAGGCGAGGTAGACCGCGCCGGGGCGCTCGGTGCCGTTGAAGCCCCAGACGCCCTTGATGGTGTTGCGATCCATGTCCATCGTCTCGGAGCCGTAGCACCAGCAGGGGGTGACGGTCAGCGTGATGGCCACGCCGTTGTTGCGGAACTTCTCCTCGCAGGCGGCGGCCTCGGCCACGCGGCCGATGGTCGTGTCGGCGATGATGACCTTCACGGGCTCGCCGTTGGAGTAGCGCAGGTTCTCCTCGAAGAGCTTCTTGGCGGACTTCGCCATGTTCATGGTCTGCTCCTCCAGGCTCTCGCGCACCTTCAGCGCGCCGCGGCGGCCGTCGATGGTCGGGCGAATGCCGATCACGGGATAGGAACCGATGTACCTGTTCTTAGCCATAAGATGTATCCTCCTGTTCAATCTGTAGAAATTGTTACGCACAATTTCTCTATTTAATCACAATATAACATTGGACAGCGGCGCTGTATTGTGGTATAATCACGAAAAGTGGTCAAATTTTCACCGAATCGCAATGGAGGTGGCGGGCGTGCACTATCTGGACTATCGCGAGCAGATCTCCCACCGGACCGGCGACTTTCCGCTGGACTATTACTTCGTGGACGAGCACTTCCCCCGCTACCGCATGCCCATGCACTGGCACAAGGAGTCGGAGCTGATCCGCATCCGCAGCGGCTGCCTGCGCGTGTACCTGGACGACGATGAGCTCCTGGCCCGCTCGGGCGATTTGCTCTGCGTGGGCGGCGGCGTGATCCACGGCGCGGAGCCGGAGAACTGCGTCTATGAGTGCATCGTGTTCGACGCCCAGGCGCTCACGCCGGCCATCGAGTCCTGCCGGGGCGCGCTCGCCCCGCTGATGCGCAACAACATCTTCTGGAAAAATGGTTCGATCGAAGCGCAGCCGGGCTTCCGGGAATCGCTCGACCGGCTGTTCACGCTGGCGGCAGGCTTCGAGGGCCGGGGCATCGGCATGCTGGGCGCGATATTCGACTTCCTGCAGCAGGCCATCCACGCGCTGGACGCCGCGCAGCTGCGCACCGTCTCCGAGCGCAGCTGGCAGAAGGCCGAGCAGCTCAAGCCCGCGCTGGAGTACATCGAGCAGCACTACGGCGAGCGCGTCTCGCTGGAGACGCTCTCCCGGCTCACCGGCTTCTCGCCCAAGTACTTCTGCCGCTACTTCCGCACCATCGTGCACCGCTCGCCCATCGACTACCTGAACTACTACCGCATCGAGCGCGCCGCCCGCTTCCTGGCCGGCGGCGAGATGAACGTGGCCGAGGTGGCCGTGCACTGCGGCTACGCGGACTCCAGCGCCTTCATCAAGCAGTTCCGCAAGTACAAGGGCACCACGCCCAAGCAGTACATGCTGCGCATGAGCGGCGACCGAAACGGCTTGTAAAGTTTACAGGAAGCGGCTATAATGACCGTGTACAGAGGAGGAGATGCTCATGCGCAAGGGATGGATCGCGGCCGTCGCCGCGCTGGTGCTGTTCTTGAGCGCCGCGTGCTTCGCGGAGGTGGAGAACATCGCGGACCAGTGCCGCTTCTGGGTCAACCAGGGCAGCGCTTCGGCGATCAGCGATAGCTCCTTCGGCTCCGCGTGGACGCCCCAGGGCGACGCGGAGATGCGCGTCATGCTGCCGGACAGCGGCGCGGCGTGGATTCAGATCAACTGGACGACCCCGCCCCTCGATTACACGTGGACCGAATACGATTCCAGCGAGCAGGAAATCTCCACCCACGCGGCGACGGCGGAGGAGAACTTCGGTTGCCTCTCCCAGCTGCTGCCGGTGGGCCAGGGCGTCAAGTACATATCGGTGAAGTTCAACCAGAGCGGCCAGGGCATCAATAAGGTGCGCGTGTTCCCCGAGGGCGAGCTGCCCAAGACCGTCATCCAGTGGGAGAAGCCCTGCGAAAAGTGCGACCTGATGGTGATCTCCACCCACCAGGACGACGAGTGGCTCTGGTTCGGCGCGATCATCCCCTACTACGACCTCGTCCGGGACAAGGACGTGCAGGTGGTCTACATGGCCAACTGCGGCCGCTACCGCTACCAGGAGGCGCTCAACGGCATCGCCGTGTCCGGCGTGAAGACCTATCCCCACTTCATCGGTCTGCAGGATAAGTACGATAAAAACCTGGAGGCGGCCATTCAAACCTGGACGAGCAAGGAATACATCATCGGCGTGGTGGCGGAGGTGATCCGGCGCTACAAGCCGGAGGTAATCCTGACACACGACATAAACGGCGAGTACGGCCATCCCCAGCATAAGCTCACCTCCCGCTGCATGGAGTACGCCATCGAAGCGGCGGCGGATCCGAACCAGTACCCCGAGTCCGCGCAGAAGTACGGCGCGTGGCAGGTGAAGAAGCTCTATCGGCACCTGGAGAAGAACGGCCAGATCGAGTTCGACTGGCACGTGTCCTACGACGAATTTGGCGGCAGGACCGGCCTCCAGGTGGCCACCGACTCCATGAACGAGCACGCCTCCCAGTTGAAGGCGTACCAGGTGGAGGACCACGGCAAGTACGATAACGCGCTGTTCGGGCTGAGCTACACGGCGATCGGCGAGGACACGGAGCATAAGGATCTGTTCGAGAACATCGAGGAGACCGCCGCGCCCGCGGCGACGGCGCAGGCGCTGCCGGAGGTGGGAGAAGAGGGCGAGCTCGCGCCGCTGGAGGCCGGGGATGTGGACGGCGCGGCGGCCGGGCAGACGCCCGCGGATGATGGCGGCGAGGATGCCGGCATCGAGGCGGGGGGAGCGGATGAGGCTGCGCCTGAGGCTGCGCCTGAGGCGGCGGTCGAGGCCGCGCCGGAGCCTGTGAAGGAGGGCAAGGGCTCCGCCGCGCCCGTGCTGATCGCGGGCGCCGGGGTGGTTGCCGCCGCGGGCATTGGATTCCTGGCCTATACCAACGTGCGCGCAAAGCGGCGGCGGCGCCGCAGGCGCCGGCCGCTGCCC